>CAIXHJ010000207.1 GCA_903919165.1 uncultured Holophagaceae bacterium | reverse complement strand
CCGCTGAACACGACCACCCGGCCTCCGGTGCTCGCCTGCCGGCACACCAGGGCGAGGCTTGCCCCGATCCCGATCAGGCTCAAGCCGGCCAGCCAGCCGCGATTCCGCCCCGGCAGGCTGAAGTCCAGCGCGAGGACCAGGAGGCCCGTCAGCGTGATGGCGACCTCGGGGAGAAGCAAGAAGATGTCTGCGGGGTTGAAGGCCGGAGTCATCGCCCGCCCTCATGCGAACCGGCAATCGGGCGACTTGGCAGTTGGGCGATCAGTGCTATCGAACCGTCGAACTGCCGAACCGTCGAACTGCCGAACGATCCCGCCGTCTTCTTCCCCTGGACCGGCTTCCCGGCGTTTCCCTTCTCCACCGTCTCGATCACGTTGGCCACCGAAGCCTCCATGGCCTTGAGGAACGGGGCGGGGTACAGGCCGATCCAGAAACAGAGCGCGACGATGGGAATCAGGGTGGCTATCTCGCGGACGCTGAGGTCGGGCAGGGCCTTGTTCTCCTCCTTGGTGATCTCGCCGAACATGGTGCGCTGGTACAGCCACAACATGTAGGCGGCCCCCAGGACTATGCCGGGCACGGCGAGGGCGCCCCACACCCAGTGGACCTGGAAGGCCCCGATCAGGATCAGGAACTCGCCCACGAATCCGTTCAGGCCCGGCAGCCCCATGGAGGCGAACATGATGATGGCGAAGAGGGTGGCATAGACCGGCATCACCTTGGAGATGCCGCCCAGCTCCGAGATGAGCCGCGTGTGCCGCCGGTCGTAGATCAGGCCCACGACCAGGAACAGGCCGCCCGTGGAGAGACCGTGGTTGATCATCTGCAAGAGGCTCCCCTGCACCCCCTGCGGATTGAAGGCGAACATCCCCAGCATCACGAAGCCCATGTGGCTCACCGAGCTGTAGGCGATCAGCCGCTTCATGTCGGGCTGGACCATGCACACCATGGCTCCGTAGATGATGGCGATGATCGACAGGACGAAGATCATCGGCATGAAGTGCTTGCTGGCCTCCGGGAACAGCGGCAGGTTAAAGCGCAAGAAGCCGTATGTCCCCATCTTCAGAAGGACCCCCGCCAGGATCACCGAGCCGGCCGTCGGGGCGTCGGTGTGCGCGTCGGGGAGCCAGGTGTGGAAGGGAAACATCGGCACCTTGATGGCGAACGACAGGGCGAAGGCCAGCCACACCAGATCCTGGAAGCTGAGCGAAACCCCCAGGAGCGTGATCACCGGGGTGGTGGGATAGGCCACCCGCATCAGCTCCAGCACGTCGAGGGTGTACTTCCCGGTCTGGGCCCCCGCGTAGAAGTAGACCGCCAGGATTCCCAGCAGCATGACCACGCTGCCGAAGAGGGTGTACAGGAAGAATTTGATGGCGGAATAGAGGCGCCGGTCGCTGCCCCAGACCCCGATCAGGAAGTACATGGGGACCAGCATGACCTCCCAGAAGACATAGAAGAGGAAGAAGTCCAGGGCCAGGAACACCCCCAGCATCCCGGTCTCCAGGATCAGCAGGAAGATGTAGAACTCCTTGGCCCGGGTCTTGATGGACTCGAAGGAGCAGAGGATCGCGATCGGACTCAGAAAGGTGGTGAGCAGGACCAGCCACAGGCTGATCCCGTCCAGACCGAAGAAGTAGGTCGCCCCGAGGCTAGGGATCCAGTTCGCCCGCTCCGCGAACTGCACCGCCGCCGTCGTCCGGTCGTACGAGAAGGGGAGCGGCAGCGAGACGCCGAAGGTGACCAGGGACGTGAGGAACGCCAGGTTGCGCAGCGCCCGAAGCCGCTCCCGCCCCACACAGAGCAGCAGGAGGACCCCCACCAGCGGCAAGAAGGTGATCAGGGACAGGATCGGAAAGCCGAGGTCGTTCCCCTGCACGGTCATACGGCCGCT
>CAIXHJ010000206.1 GCA_903919165.1 uncultured Holophagaceae bacterium | reverse complement strand
TGCCGTCGCGCATCAGCAGAGCCGCCATGCTGACTGTGATGAGGGTCGAGGGGATGCCGAGCTTCCTCAGTTCCCAGGTTGTGAGGCGGCCACCCTGGAGCAGGGGCCGCGTCTCGTCCGCGTAGACATGAATGCGCTTGCCCTGCTCGTGGGCGCGGCGGATGACGCCCAGGGCCGTGCCGATGCCCGCGGTGGCCAGGCCGCCGGTGTTGCAGTGGGTGAGGATGCCTTCGCCATCCTGGATCAGCTTCGCGCCGTGCTGGGCCATGCTCTCGCAGAGGCGCACGTCCTCCTCGAAGATGGCCTGGGCCTCGACCACGGGATCCGCGGCGCCTTTCATGCGGTCCATGGCCCACATGAGGTTCACGGCCGTGGGCCGCGCCCCGCGCAGGGCCTCGCCGGCGGCGGCATACTCGATCGCGGACACACCGCGCTGCGCGAAGGTGGCCAGGCTCGCCGCCGCCGCCACGCCGATGAGCGGGGCGCCGCGCACGGCCAGGCGCCGAATGAGCGCGACCATCGTCTGCGGCTCGCTGCCGTCCAGCCACTCTTCCACATCCGGCAGCAGGGTCTGGTCCAGCACCCAGAGTGTGCGGCCATCGTGTTTCAGACCGAGGGATTTGAAGGGATTCATGGAAGACCTTTGTTCTTTGACCGCAGATGACGCAGATTCCGCAGATGAAATAGCTGAATGCTCGTGGATCCAATCTGCGCCATCTGCGCCATCTGCGGTTTCAGTTCAAATGATTTTCGGTCCGAGCTTTGCCCGCAGAACACGCAGTTCCTCAAGCTCGGATGACGCCAGCGGCTTGGCGCCACCAAGCAACTCGGCCTTCCAGAGGATCTCGGCGACTTGTTCCAGGCGCTCAATGCCGCCTACGGCCTCCTCCAGATGCTCGCCCCAGCAGAGGCCGCCGTGGCGGGCCAGGATCATCAGCCGATGTCCCGGGAGGAAGGGCAGGAGGTTCGTGCCCATTGCCTCGGTGCCGGGCAGGGCCATGGGCACCACGGGGATGCGGCCCGCGGCGAGGATCACTTCCGGCAGACTGTCCGAGGGCAACTCCTTCAATTCGGGCCGGGCCAGGGACCAAGCGATGGCCGTGGGCGGATGGGCGTGGACGATGGCCTTCGCGGCGGGGACGGCGCGGTAGATGGCCAGGTGCATGGCCCGCTCGCTGCTGGGTCGGCCCGACAGGATGGTGCCGTCCAGTTGGAGGTGGGCCAGATCCGCCAACTGCACCTTCGCCTTGGGCACGCCGCTGGGTGTCATGGCGATGAGACCATTCGGCAGGCGCACGGACAGGTTGCCGTCCGAGGCCGCCAGCAGCCCCCCCGCGTGGAGGCGGCGGCAGGCGTCGAGCAGATCCTGAAGGAGTCGTTCCATGCCTTCATGTTCGCATAGAGGGAGGCAAGGACACGGGAGGTCACGAGCATCGCCGTTCTCGGATGGGTATGCTGGCGTATGGACGATCTCCGGGATTGGATCCGCGAGCGGTGGGGCCTGGCGGCGATCAGCCTGATCGCTGGGCTCCTGGGCCTCTGGTGGTGGCAGGGGCGGCCCCTTGCCCAGCCTCCGGGCATCCTCACGCCACTGGACCCCCTCCAGACCGAACCGGAAGCACCGGTCTCGTGGACCTACCGGGACCACCGGATCACGCCGCTGGCCCGCTTCGAGCTCCGGGCGCGGGTGTTGGGCACAGAGCGCTACCACTTCGATCGGGCCTCGCAGCTTTCCCCCGTGGACTTCGCCCTGGGCTGGGGGCCCATGTCCGATTCACGGATTCTCAAGGCGTTCACCATCCAGCAGCGGGATCGATGGTACTTCTGGAGTTCCGGGAACATGCCGATCTCCGCCGCCGAGGTGATCAGCCACAGCGCGAACATGCACATGATCCCGTCGAACGCTTCCGTGGCGCGGCGGCTGCTTTCCGTGAAGTCCGGCCAGATCCTGGAGCTGCGCGGCCAGCTCATCCAGGCCGACGGCAAGGACGGCTGGCACTGGGTCAGCAGCCTGTCCCGGACGGATACGGGGGACGGCTCCTGCGAGGTCGTCTGGGTGGAATCCGCACGGGCGACAGATCACCCGGATGGAATGTGACCATCGGGTAGGAAACGGGAACAGCCCCCCTGATAGACTCGGCGGACGAAGGCCCCTCGTGGCCTCGGAGTCCCATGTTTGACATCGAAGCCTCCCTCGACAGCCGACTGCTGGCCGTGCCCCGGAACCGCCCCACGGTGGTGTTTCCGGAGGTCCTGGATGCCCGCACCCTGGAAGCCGCCTGTTACCTGGGCCGCTTCATCCGACCGGTCTTCCTGGCAACCGAGGCTGAAGTGCAGGCTTTGGCCGCCCGCGCATTGTCCCATGTCGGCGGGGACCGGGTGGCCTACACGCTTTCCGAAAGTGCCTTCGTCACTCCCGGGTCCCGTCCCGACCTCATCGAGGCCTTCAGCGCAGCCTGCCTGGAATGGTGCCAGGTCCACGAGCGGCCCATGTGCCTGGAGGAAGCCCGAGCGCTGGTGTCTGAACCGGGCCGATTCGGCATCTGGGCCGTGAAGCTGGGCCATGCGGACATGGTGGTGGGGGGCGCCATCCACGAGCCGAAAGCCTTCTTCCGCCCCATGGTGGACCTGCTGTCCCAGCGCAGCGTCACCTGCGAGGCGGGTGTCTTCGTGCTGCCGGACGAACATCCCGAGGAGGTCTACCCCCACAACATCGTGGTGTTCGGCGACGTGGGCGTGAACGCCACCATGACTCCGCGCATCCTCGCGGAGGTGGCCGTGGGCACCTGCGCCGTGGCCCGCGACCTCATTCCCGAGGAGATCCTGCCGGAGATCCGCTGTGCCATGGTGTCCTACTCGAACCGCGGCAGCGACGAAGGTCCTTCGCCGGAACTGGTCCGGCGTGCCGCGGACCTGGTGCCGGAAATCCTGGCCGAGCGCATCCAGCACGCCGAGCGCTACCGCAGCATCCACATCCGCGGCGAGGTGAGGGTCAGCGTGGCGCTGTCCCGCCGTTCCGCCGACCTGTACCACACGGAGGGCATGCCCTGGGAGGGCGGGCCCAATGTGATCGTTTGCCCCAACCTGGACATGGGCAACCTGCTCTACAACCTCTACGCCACGCGCTTCCCCGGCGCGAGGAAGTTCCCGGTGATGTTCGGGCTCCTGTTCCAGGGCGTGGACGTGCCCATGGACTGCACGCCCGAGGACATCCGGCTGGCCGTGAAGGCCTCCGTCCTGCGCCTGCACCACTACGGCACGTGGAAGCGCACGCCAAGGGACACCTTCTTCCGCCGCCACCGGGTGCTGGTGCTGAACCCCGGATCGACGTCCACCAGGACCTCCATCTTCGAGGGCGACGAGGAGCGTTTTACGGAGGAGATCCAGCATCCCGCCGAGGCGCTGAAGGCCTTCGACGGCAAGCCCATCACCGAGCAGTTCGCCTTCCGCAAGGAGGCCGTGCTGGGTTTCCTGGGAGACCATGGGCTGTCGCTGTCCGACCTGGATGCCGTCGCCGGCCGGGGCGGCCTGCTGCGGCCCATTCCCCACGGCACGTGGAAGGTGGACGCCACCATGCTCGAGGATCTGAAGGCCGGCACGCGCGGCGAGCATGCCTCCAACCTGGGCGCCCTCATCGCCTCCGAGCTGGTGGCGGGCACCTCTAAGCCCGCCTACATCGTGGACCCGGTGGTGGTGGACGAGGCCGACCCCAAGGTCAAGGTCTCGGGCCTGAAGGAGCTGCCCCGCCGGGTGATCAGCCATGCCCTGAACCAGATCGCCACGGCCCGCCGCTATGCCGAGGAGCACGAGACCTTCTACGAGCGCATCAACGTCATCGTGGCCCACATGGGCGGGGGCATCACCGTGGGCGCCCACCGC
>CAIXHJ010000205.1 GCA_903919165.1 uncultured Holophagaceae bacterium | reverse complement strand
GCATTTCCTGGACGAGCCAGGAGGTGAGGTAGGCGAGGGGCTCGTCATTGGTCTGGCTGACGCGGACGCCACAGTGCTTGAGCACCATCCACGCCATGTGGACGCTCTCGTGAACGATGATTGGCAGGCCGCCCTCGAAGACGCACATCATCCGATGGGCTTTTCCTTCGGCGTTGAGCGTGTAGCAGATCCCCCGGCAATCATCGAGATTGGTGTCCTCGTCCTTGGTGACCGACTTGGAGCGGATGAACGCTTTTCCTTCAGCCAGGTTGGTGCAGAGATACACATCGCTGTCGTAGATGGGGATCGTGCGGCAGACGATCACGAGGCCACCTCTGTCTTCTTGGTGAACCAGCGGCGGATGACATACTGCCTGGCCACGCTGACGCCCGTGAATGCCAGCCCGATTCCGATGTTCTTCTTGAACGAGACGTGCAGCCCGAAGATCGGAAAGATGACCATCTGCATCACGAGGTTGATGCCGTAGCCAATGGCGGTGTTGGTACAGGCTTCGATCAGGGAATGGCGCCTAGACTGAATCACGGGCGCACCTTGGTGGGGCCTTCCACCTCGAAGTAGCGGCGGCGCTCGACGCTGAAGTTGCGGACGAGATCCTTGCCCGCGATCTCCCAGGAGATGATCAGGCCGCCCAGCGCGGGCTGGCCCCCCAGGCGCTTACTAAACGCTGAACCAGACGCCTGAAAGGTGGGGCAGAGCACGGCGAAGACACCGCGGTCCTCGACCACAGCGAACTGGTGGAGATGCCCGGTCAAAAGAATATCGGGTTTTTCCCCAGCGCCGTATTTCTCGATCTGCTTCTGCAATTTGTAGGACTTGGCGTAGCTGGCGCCGCCCAGCGGGTGCCACAGGTGGACGACCGCACCGCCGATGTGGAGGAAGGCACCGCAGTCGCCGTAGAAGCGGATGTCGTCGCGCCCGCGCTCCTTGAAGTACCCTGTGATGAAGGCTCCGACATTGACGCCCGTCAGCTCAGTGAAGGTGTGGTCGTGGTTGCCGGTGATGGCGTGGTAGGACAGCCCCTCCAGAGCGGGCAGAATCTCGAAGAGATCCTGGGTCTGGTCTTCGAGCCCGGTGTGGCTCAACTCGAAGACGCCGTGCTTGTAGCAGCCATCGAGCAGATCGCCGGGGATTAAAACCTGGCGCACGCCCCGGGAATAGAAGTGCTCGACGCAGTCGCGGATCTGGGCCCGCAGGCAATACTTGGATCCGGCGTGGAGATCCGACAGCACACCAGCGGACTGACGCTTGGCCTTGGTGGGCTGGATGGCGGTGTCCTGGACGGTGCGGACCTGTTCCTGCGGCGAGAGCTGGACATGGTCGTTGCCGACCTGGAGGTTGATGCCCGATTCACGGGCAAGCGCGATCAGCTTGCGGACAGTGGTAGGGGGCTTGCCCAGCTTGTCGCACAGCCCCTCGAAGCCGATGGCGAAGCGGGTGGCATCCACCAGGGTCTGGAGATCCCGGGGGAGGCTGCGCCCGGTGGGGGCGTTCTTCTCGCGGAGAAATTCTTCCGCCTCGGCCATCTTCCTGGCCGCCGTCTCCAGCTTGCGTTTGGCGTTGTACCGATTGCGCGATGAGACGCTCACTTAGCCTCCTTGGAGTGGACGGAAGTCTTCAGGTGTTTCCCCTCGAAGGCTTCCAATTCGGTCACGGGGTAGAGCACGCGCCGACCCCACTGGATGTAGCGGGGCCCGTCTCCGGTCATCCGCCATTTGGCGAGATGACCCACGGTCACGCGCAGACGCTCTGCGGTTTCCTTGGAGGTGAGATTCAGTCCGTTGGCCATTGGATTTCTCCTCCGATGTAATTGGTGAAATCCGCCCGGAGAACATCGATCCCAGGACTGACGTAGACGCTGCTGTTGTCGTCGGGGTGGTGCTTGCTCTTCCGCTTCTTCTTCATGGACGGCGCCATCTTGGCGAGGAGGATCCCGAAAGCGGTGTCGGACTCCAGGCGACCTCGGATGTTCTTCTTGCTCGCCCAGCGCGAGTAGCAATCGCGAAACCGGTTGGTGGGGATTTCCTCGGGCCAGTCGCTGCCCCAGTCTCCGTGCGAGATGACGCCCGCCAGCAGAGAGTCGTAATACCACTGGCCGAGGGGGGTAAGCGTGGCCAGCTTCTGGCCGGTGAGTGCCGCGTTCTCCGGGGCATCGTTCACGTCGAAGGCATAGATGTCGTAGGTCAGGAAATACTTCAGGAGGTGGGCGTAGCCGCCCTGCTCCATGCCCTCGCGCATGTCCTTGAAGAATTTCCGATCCTTCTGGCGCCCCTGGCCGACTGCGAAGACCGCGTAACGCCTCTCGAATTCCGTGGCGGGCACGAGCCACTCTTCGTTGCCGATGATGACTAGACGGCAGAGATTGTCCACGCGGTAGGGTTCCTTGCCCTTGCGCTCGATGTTGTGCTCCTGGCCGGTGATGAGCCCCTTCAAGCGGCCCTCGGCCTTCTTGTCCCCGGCCCAGCTCGCTTCGTCCAAGCCGAAGAGGAGGTTGCACTCGATGTGCGAATTGAAGTTGCCCAGCAGGTACCGGTCGTCATCGGCCATGAGGAAGTGCGGGCCGAGGAGCCAGCCGATGCGCTCGATCAGCGCGTTCTTGCCGACGCCCTTGCCCCCCTGGAGCACGATGGCCACGAGGGGCTTGACCCACGGCATCTGGAACAGGTGGGCGAAGTAGCCCATCAGATAGTCGAATTGCTTCTGATCGCTCTGGCACACATTTTTGAAAGCGTGCTCCAGGAACATCGTGAGGGCCGGGTGGTCGGGCACCCCCTCGAAGGGCGCGATGCGGAAGCCCTGCCACAGGTTGAACCAGCGGGCCTCCACGGACTGGCAGGGCCGGAACACGACGCCCTCGAACTGCGGGCGGCTGGGGTTCTCCATCCACAGCTCGGAAATCGACCGGCTGCCTTTCCCGACCTGGATCTGGTCGGGCTTGAACCACTGGTGGAACTCCATCAGCGACCAGTGGGAGGCGACCTTCTGCCCACGGCTGTCTGTTCTCTCCTCCAAGATGAAGGCGCCTTCCTTGATGTAGGAGTAGTGTCCGCGCAGGATCTCGAAGCTCTTGGCGCGGGCGAGCGCGATAGGATCGTCGCCATCTCCGGCGGCTTCGGGCGTGGGGGCAGGGGGGTTTTCCGCTTCCGGAATGGGTGGGAAGACCGCTTCGGGTGCGGTGGCGCCCGGGGCCCCGGTGCCGTGCTTGTAGGCGTTGTGGATCTTGGTGCCCAGCTCGTCTGCGCTCCAGGGCGGCTCGCAGCGGTCGTTCCAGTTCTCCCACATCAGGAAGAAGGCCTGCTCCTCCGTGCATCCGTAGTCCTTCACCACGCACGCGACCTTGTAGGTGTGCTCGTCCCCGCCTGTGCCCTCGATGGCGGGCTTGGCGTAGTGGAGGAGGTAAGCTAGCGCACGCTTCTCCGCGCGAATAGGGTCAACGCCAGGTAAAGGGGCCCGAGTGTCACCGTGATCGCGAGTAGTAGAGCCGCAGCGAATAGGCAGCCAACTCGGGGCCTCCACCATCTTTCCGTGGCCGTTGATCTGGGAATACGCTTTGCCTTCGAGCGTCGAGCCCGGTCCCAGGACATAACCACCACCGGATCGTATGTCCACCCCTGATCCGAGTACGTCCACACCCTGCTTGACCGGGGCGTCGACCACATAGAATAAGTGGCGGCCCCCAGAAGGGGTCGTGTGCTCAAGGGTGATGGGTAGCTCATAACCACCGAGTTCGAGTTCGAGGATCGTTCCTTCTCCATCTTTTCCTCCCTTCACATCCACATCCACGACCAGGAGCGCCTTGCCCTCGTTGCCGTATTTGCCTGTGAAGATGCCGATGTTGTAGTCGAAGCGGCCCCACAGGCTTTCGATCTCGTGCGGGTCCGTTGTTGCCTTGCCCTGCCAGTCGGTGACGGCGGCGTCTTGGCGTTAGGGGTCACCGGAAAAACCCAGAAGCCGCGAGCGGCTAGTGCTTGTGCATGTGAGACGGTTTGCTTCATCTCGCCTACTTTCTGAACCGCTTGGCGCGGAAGCCTTCGGCGGCCAGGGGGAGCCCTGTCGCCCATTCGGGGAGAATGGCCATCAGTTGTTCGGCTTTCCGGAGAGTGTCTGGGCCGGAAGACTCAGGTATTTCAACGACCACCTCGTCGTGAACGTGAGCCGTTATGGTGGCATTATGTTGGTCGAAACGCAACAGTGACGCCGCAAGTAGATCCCTGGCGACAGCCTGAGTCAGGTTCTCAGCGAGCGATCCACCGTAAGTGCTTACCCTTTTCCATTTACCGGAGTTGCAGGGGTCAGGAATGTCCTTGGTGAAGGTTCCCCCGGCCACCACGGTCATAAAGGTGAGGGCATCCCTCTCAGCCCCCCACGGCGTCTCGACTGTGCGGATCTCGGGGTAGGGGTAGCAGAGCACGCGCTTCGACGGGAGCTGGCACCACAGGAAGCTGCCGCTCCTCTTGAAGGCTACCTGGCGGCCCGGGGCACCGGCCCGTTCGATCCCGCCACCGGTCAGGGCGTTGATGGCTGCGCTGTCCAGATCGTACCAATACTGGACGATGTCCGGGTTGGCCTCCCGCCATGCCACCTTAATCTCATCCGCTTCGGCGGCGGTCACTTTGACGCCGTAGTTCTCGGCCATCTTCTGGAAGGCGCCTTTTCCTCCGCCGTAGCCGAGGGCAAGCACAGCCGTCTTACCAACTTGGCGCTGACTCTTCGACACCTCTGACGCGGGGACATGGTAAATTCCTGCCGCCGCGTGCTCGTAAATTTTGCCAGTGGTCCGGAAGATTTCCAGCACGCTCTCCTGACCGGCCAGCCAGGCGAGCACGCGGGCCTCCACCGCGCTGAAATCCACGCTGATCAGGTCCTTGCCGGGCGGGGCGATGACCATGCCTCGCACACAGTCCACCAGGGCGTCCAGGACGGGCCCATAGCAGGTATCGACGTAGTCTCGATCGGTCAGGTGGGCGAATACGTCCTCAATCTCTTTAGGCTTCATGTCGCCCCGGGGGCGGGGCACGTTCTGGAATTGGACCCCGCGCCCGGCCCACCGACCCGTGCTGGCGCCGTGGAACTGATGGATGCCCCGGACGCGGCCATCGCTGGCGGCCCGTTCGATCATGGCCGTGAACTTCGCCAGACTGCTCTTGGCGGCCTCCTGGCGCAGCTTCAGCGCCTGCCGGACCTGGGGCGGCAGTTCCCCCGCCAGGGTGTCGAGCAGGGCCGCCTTGGCCACGCCCTCGATGACCACGCCCTGGCTGGCGATCCACCGGATAAGCATCTGGACTTCAGTGCATTTGCCGACGACACCTCCGGTGGTCTTCAGCATCTCGCCGTTGAGCCGCTTCTGCTCCTCGCCGACGAGCTTTATTGCCTTGTTGATGCTGGGGATGTCCACGAGAATGCCGCGATTGTTGATCTTCTGGTCGAGGACCCAGAGGCCCTGTTCGGATGTGGACAGCTCCCGCATTCGGGCGTGGGCCGCCCGCTCGACCACCACGTCCTGCTTGCAGTAGTCGTAGAGCCGCTGGAACTCCTCGGGGTCCTGCTCGGGCGTCCAGAAGGTGCCGTCCTTCTTCGGCTTGGCCAGCTTGAGCATGATGCGCTTGCCCTTGGCGTCCTTGCGCTGCTCGATGCCGAGGGCAGGGGATACGTCCTCTAGGGCGCCCGGCAAGGCCATCGCGTAGGCCATGGCCATCGTGCAGCGGGTCTGCTCGGGCCGGAGGACCGGCCAGCCGTAGCGGGGCACCATGACCTCATTCCACAGGGCCAGCTCGAAGGAGGCGTTGTGGGCGTAGACCAGACCGCCCTCGCGAACATGGAGGTGGACATCCCAGAGGGATCCCAGCGCCTCCCACGCCCAAATCTGCACCGGTTCGTCGCCGAAGGCATAAGCCATGCAGTGGACTCCGGTGCTCGGGTCCTTGGCGTATCGGTCCAGCCCCGCAGATCGAAGATCCACGGAGCTGAATGTCTCGAAATCGATGTGGAGCGCGGTCACATCTCACCGAGCAGGAGGTTCGTGAGATCCGACTTCAAGAGATCGGAGAACCACTGACGTAACTCAGACGTGATATTCATCTTTCCCCCAAAATCCCCCAGCGACTGATGCCGCTGGGGGGCATAATGATGGCAGAACGACATCAGCCTACACAGCGAAAATATCGTCGTCCTTGCTGATGGCCTTCTTGGGGTCACCAACGGCGGCGAAAGCCTTGTTGGCGGGCATGCGACCGCCACCGAGGGGCTCGTCGTCACGGAGCTTCTGCACGTTCTCCAGGCCGAAGGAAACGCCCTTGTTGCCCGACTGCTCGTAGCCGAAGGCACGGCACTGGACGCGATACCAGGCGCCGGAGTAGACATCCGCCTCGTTGATGATGTCCTGGTTGGCCGCGTCCACCAGGCCGGGGCGGGGCTTGTCGCCGGGAGAGTTGAAGGTGATGACGATCCAGTCGTCGCCCAGCCCCTTGACCGGGTTGTCCAGCTCCTCGTTCTTGCGGAAGGGGCTGCGAAGCGTCTTGGGGATGTTGGAACCCCACATCTCCTCGGCAGCCGCGCGGGCCTGGGCCTTCAGGAGCGACAGATCGGTGTCGGGCGGGAACATGGCGCGGATGCCATACTTCGCGGAACCCTGCGTGCCGTCCTTCTGCTTCTGCGAAGTGGCTTTGAACACGCTGATGAAGGCAGCGCGGAATTCGGGGGTGAGAAACTTGTCAGCCATGAGGCATGACTCCTTGTAGTGGAGGGTTGGATTCGGCGGGGCAGAGCCGCCCCCGCCTGCGGTTCAGGCGAATGCCGCCTTGGCGTCAACGCGGATGGCGCTGCGCTTGTCGGTGTCGTGGACGAGGGTGTGCCCACTGGATTCTTTGATGACGAAGGGCTCCAGCACGGCGGCCCGCTCGCGGTCGTTCTTGGCGTCCACCAGCTTCTGGATCTCGGTGATTCCCAGCAGGGTAGGGGAGCTGTACAGCTCGCCCTTGCTGACGCCTACAGCCTTGGCCAGCTCCGACGGGTTGAGGTCATCACGGAACTTCCGGTGGGCAGTCTTCTCCACCAATTTGTAGCCGGGTGCGGCTCGGCCAGCTTCGGCTTCCTCGTAGGCGAACTGGCGGCAGTTCTTGATCCAGGCTTCGAGCAGCGGCAGCATGTCCAGCGTGTGGGCGAGCTGCTTGGGGTCGTAGACCTCCCCGGGGGCAAAAGCGACCTTGGCCAGCTCCTGCGCCTGCTTCTTGACCTTCGGGCAGTTGGGGGCCGCCAGGCAGAACCGGCAGGCTTTTTCGGACGGGTGAAGGAACTTTTCTTCCCAGTCAGCTACCGTAGCCTTTGTGAACGCCTGGTCGATCCGGTTAAGCGCGTCCATCAGGTCGGCATGGAAGTCCAGCAGATCCACCGACGAGAAATCCACGCTTCGGACGGGCCCATCGGGGTGGGG
>CAIXHJ010000204.1 GCA_903919165.1 uncultured Holophagaceae bacterium | reverse complement strand
TGGTGGGCATGACGGGCCAGCAGCCCAGCCAAGCCCTCGACCAGGTGGAACGCATGGTGCTCGGCATGGGCGTTCCCGAAGCCCAACTCCAGGTGCTGACGCCCCTGCCGAAGCAGCATGAGACCAACGTGAAGGCCATGGAATCGGCGCTTCGGCATCCCGGTCCTTCAGTTATCGTTTTCCGGCGGGAGTGCATCCAGTCCCTCCGCCGAGGCGTGCTGAAGGAACACGACCGCGAAGCAGAGGCCCGTCTGGAACAGGCCTGTTGCACCCCGGAGCTTCGTCCATGAGCGATCTCCGCATCCACGGCATTGTCCTTTCGGGCATCGGCGGCCAGGGCGTACTCTCCCTCGCCCAGATCGTCCTGGAGGCTCTCCGCCGCAACGGCTTCCATGCCCTGCAGTCCGAAATCCACGGCATGAGCCAGCGCGGGGGCAGCGTCCATGCCCAGGTCTGCTTTTCTGACGTGCCGCTCACGTCCCCCATCATCGATGAGGGCTGCGCCGATCTGCTCATCGCCCTCGAACCCCTCGAAGCCCTGCGATACACCGCCATGCTTCGCATGAACGGCCAGCTGGTGGTCTCCGAGGAACCCCAGACGGACATGGAGGGCTATCCGCCCCTGGATGATGTGTACGCGGCCCTGAAGCGCTTGCGCGGATGTCACCTCGTGGACACCGAGGATCTGGCCCGGCGCCTGAGTTTCCGGCAGGCGGGCGGCATGGCCCTGCTGGGCCTGGCGTCGGCATTCCTGCCCGTGTCCGACAAGATCTGGCAGGAAGTCATCACCCAGCGCTTTGAACCCAAGGGTGCCCGCGTCACCGAGAAGAACCTCGAAGCCTTCCAGGCGGGTCGCGGCCTGGTCCATGACCCAGTGGGAGCCTGACATGCCCACGGCTACGGGATTCCTCCATGAGGGCCGGGCCTACGGCCTGCTCGCCGCCGCGGGTCTGCGGGTGCCGCGCCACGGGTTCCTGGAATCGGCCGACTTGCCTTTCGCGCCGGGTGAATCCATCGTGCTGAAGGGCATCGCGGATCAGCTCTGGCACAAGTCCGAAAAAGGTGCGGTGCATTTTGGACCCTTCGACGTCGAAGCTTTGAAGGCCGAGGCCACAGCCATGCGGCTGCGCGTGCCAGAACTTTCCTGGATCGGGGGCCTCGTCTGCGAGAGGGTGGCCTTCAAGCGCCTGGCCGGCCTGCCCACTGAAGCCCTCGTGTCCCTCAAGCGGGATCCCGATGCGGGCTGGCTCGTGGTCTGCGGCATCGGTGGCCTCCAGGCCGATGCCTGGGGCCCCCTGGCGCCACCCATGATCTGGCCCATCGCCCTGGCCACTCCGGAGGAGGCGCTCGTTGACCTCCGCGCCCACTGGCTGGGGCGCACCTGGCTCGGCCTTCAGCGCGGCACCGAGGCCCTGACCGATGAAGCGAACCTCCTGGCCTTCCTCCAGGGACTCTGGCGCGCGGTGGCGGGGCTGGAACGGGAAGGCGTCACCCTGCTTGAACTCAATCCCGTCGTGCTGGACAGCGAAGGCCTGCCCACGTCCCTGGATGGTGTCGGCACGCTGGACGCCTCCACCGCCCCGATTGTGGCGACTCCCGACCCCGCCTGGTACCCGGCCCTGCTCAGCCCGCGCAACCTCGTGCTCGCGGGCGTTTCCAGCCGCGAAGGCACCGTGGGCCGCATCATCCTGGAGAACATCCGCAAGTCCAGCCTGCCCCCTGGCACACTGCGCCTCATCAAGCCCGGAACCTCGGAATTCCTGGGCCTGCCCTGTCTCGGCTCCGTCGCTGACCTCGCCTCGGCCCCCACAGATCAGCTCATTCTTTCCCTGCCCGCGCACCAGACGCTGGAGGCCGTGGAACAGCTCTGCCACCAAGGCGGCGGCGCCACGGTGGTCTACTTGGTGGCAGGTGGGTTGGGTGATGGCGCCGATACCGAAGGACTCGGCCAGCGGCTGGTGGTCTGTCTCGACCAACACCGACGCGCCGGGAAGTGGACGCCGGCCCTCGTGGGACCCAATGGTCTGGGCCTCTTCAGTCCCGACCAGGCCCTCAACACGTTCTTCATCCCCGACCTGAAGCTGCCCCTCAGGGCCATACCTGGTCATCTGGCCCTGGTGAGTCAGAGTGGCGCCTTCCTC
Source organism: uncultured Holophagaceae bacterium (assembly GCA_903919165.1). GTDB lineage: Bacteria > Acidobacteriota > Holophagae > Holophagales > Holophagaceae > Geothrix. Next base: position 1,039 of record CAIXHJ010000204.1, on the reverse strand, counting down.
ATCACGCGTCTGAGCCGTCGAACGGACCTGGGCCTGCGTGCCGCCGTGGCCATTGGCAACCAGATGGACCTGCGCTGTTCAGATTTCCTGAAGGGGTTTGGCGGCGATCCTGCCGTGCAGGTGGTGGGTGCCTATCTGGAGGGCTTCGCGCCTGGCGACCTCCAGGCCACAGCCCAGGCCGCCAGAGCCCTCCGCGCATCCGGCCGTCGCGTGGTGCTCTACAAGGGGGGCCGCAGCCAGGAGGGCATGGCCGCCGCCAGCAGCCACACCGGCGCCTTGGCAGGCGATCATGCCCTGCAGGCCAGCGTCCTCCGCCGAGCGGGTGTGATGCTTGCAGAACGCATGGAAGCCTTCGACGCCGCCCTGGCCTGGCTGGGCGCCTATCCCAAGGGGCGACCGGCTTCCGTGGCCATCATGACCAATGCAGGCTTCGAAGCCGTGGTCTCCGCCGACCTGCTCGGCGGCCCCTTTCACGGCACGAGCCTGACAGAAACCGAGGTTACCGCCCTCGCAGCCATCATCGAAACGCATGCTCTCACCGGCCTTGTCAGCCCGCACCTGCCCCTGGATCTCACGCCCATGGCCGACGAGGCGGCCTACCTTGCCTCGGCGCGCCTGCTGCTGAACACGGCAGCCGAAGTGTTGGTGGTGGGCCTGGTGCCCCTTACCAAGCGCCTGGATACAACCGACCCCGCGGTCTATGGCTCCTTTGCCACCGCCCTGGCCGGCCTCGCCCGCACCAGCGGCAAGTGGGTAGGCGTGGCCGTCGAGGGCGGGTCCCTCTATGATGCCTACCGCCAGGCGCTGCGGGAGGCAGGACTCCCCGTGTTCCTGACCATGGAGGAAGCCCTGGAAGGTCTCCGCCTCATTGCGTCTGAGCGGGTATTTTAGAATTCCCGCGAGCCGGGGAAACGAGAGCAGACTGTATTTCGGATATTGAAAACCGAAATGCCCGGATCTCTTCCACCCCTACGCAGCCTCCTCCCGACTGAACATGGCAGCTGGTTCATGCTCGGTTTTCCGATGGCCCTGGGACTGC
>CAIXHJ010000203.1 GCA_903919165.1 uncultured Holophagaceae bacterium | reverse complement strand
GTTCATGCATCCCGAGGGCACTGCCCAGGGCGTGTTCACCCTGTTCGCCATCCTCTTCTTCTTCGTGGGCTGCCAGTTCATCGCCTTCGGCCTGCTGGGCGAGTACATCGGCCGCATCTACCAGGAAGTGCGCGACCGGCCGAGATACATGGTGAAGAAAGTGCATCAGGCGAAGTAGACCCCATGCCCTGGGATCCCATCCAATACCTGCGTTTCAATTCCGAACGCCTGCGGCCTGCCCTGGACCTGCTGGCGCAAGTCCCCCTGGAGATCGCAGAGGAGATCGTGGACCTTGGATGCGGGCCAGGCCAAATCGCGAAAATCCTGAAATCCCGCTGGCCTTTGGCCTTGGTGACGGGTGTGGACCGCTCCCTTGAAATGCTCGAACAGGCGGCGGCCAGTGCCCCGGACATCCAATGGCGGCAGGCTGATTTGGCGGAATGGCGTCCGGATCGCCCAGTAGACCTGATCTACGCGAACGCCTCCCTGCATTGGCTGAATGACCATGACACCCTGTTCCCCCGGCTGATGGGCTACTTGAACCCGGGGGGTTATCTGGCAGTCCAGATGCCCCGCAATTTCGACCGGGCTTCCCATCAGGCGGTATTCGAAGTGGCCGAGGCGGGTCCTTGGAGCGATCGTCTCAGGCCACTACTGCGCAGGAATCCTGTGGCCGAACCTGAGGACTACCTGGGCTGGCTGTCGCCCTGTGCCCAGCATCTGGAGCTCTGGCAGACGGACTACCTGCACCTGCTGGAGGGGCCTGATCCCGTGGCCGCCTGGACCAAAGGGAGCCTGCTGGTGCCCCTGATGGAGGCGCTTGCGGAAGCGGAGCGCGGCCCCTTCCTGGCGTCCTACCAGCGCCTATTGCGGGCAGCCTATCCACCAGACGCATCCGGGAGGACGCCTTTCTGGTTCCGCCGGTTCTTCATGGTGGCGCAGTTGTAAATGCCACGGTGACCACGAGTCCCGTGCCTGTAGCGGGATCCGAGAGCTGAACCTCGGCACCGAGGGCGAGAGCGATCTCCTGCACGATGGAGAGGCCCAGCCCGCAACCGGGGGAATCGTCTTCACGGAGACGGCAGAAGCGCTCGAACACCCGCACCCGGTCTGCGATGGGGATGCCGGGTCCGTTGTCCTCAACCTGCAGGACGACGGACTCCTCCGTTCGACGCACGGAGACTGTTACGACCCCGTTCGAAGGCGTGTAACGCAGGGCATTGTCGACCAGGTTACCCACCAGCTCATGGAGCATGGAGGAGGAAGCCAGGACCTCCGCTCGGTCCACTTGAGGGTCCAGCCCGAGATCGATCCCCTTGGATTGGGCCAGTGACGCCTGCTCTTCCAGGACGCGCTGGATTAAGTCGACCAGGTTCACCGACGACAGGGGACGGGGGTGCTGAGTGCCGGCTTCGACGATGGACAGGCTGAGCAGCTGGTTGACCAAGCGGGTTCCGTGCCGGACTTCCTGGAAGATAGCCCCCAGGGCTTCGTTCTTCTGTTTGGGATCAGGACTCTTCAACCCGAAACTGGCCTGGGTCTGGAGGATGGTAAAGGGTGTACGAAGCTGGTGCGACGCGTTGGCGATGAAGCGGCTCCGTACGGCCAACTGGCTATCAAGCCTCTGGACGTAGCCGTTGATGGCTTCGACCAGGGGCAGAATCTCTCGGGGGACAGGATCGGGCTCCAGGGGCTCGAGGGAACCCGGGGTCCGGTCGCGGACCTTGTTCCGCAGCCCCACGATGTCCTTGAGGCTTCGACGCAGGGCCAGCCAGGCAAGGGTGGCAACCAATGCCAGTTCCCAGAGTTCCTGGCTCAGGCTGGTGGTGAGGATTTGCTGGATCATTCTTTGGTGGCCCAGGTAGGTCTGGGCAACCTCGATCACCACGGGACCTTCCCCGGGGGCCGCGAAGACCGGTTGGGCATAGGCCACCACGCGCACCGCCTGCTCCCGGACCTGGGCCCTAAAATAGAGGGATTCCTCTGGCCTGAGGGAGTTGGGGGGCGGGGGGAGTTCTGAGTAGCCCGACAGAAGCACCCCCTTGCCGGAGGCGATCCGGTAGTAGACGCGATCCTGATCGGTCGACTGAAAGAGCTCGAGAGCGGCGGGCGGGATGGCCACTTCCAGCTGCCCGTCCTCGTACTGGACCTGCTGGGCGATGATCCTGGCCGAACCGAGCAGCAGGCGATCTTGAACCATGGTGGCCGTCAGCCAGGCCTCCCGCCGCGAGAACCAGACATTGAGGATCGCCAGGACGCTCAGGGGAATCAACAGCCAGAGCAGCAGGCGGGCCCGGAGGCTGTAGAGCAGCCTAGGTTTCATAGCGCGGCTTCAGGAGGTAACCGAGGCCGCGGAGCGTTACGATGACAGCGTCTCCGGCCTCAAGCTTCTTGCGGATCCGATGGATGTAGATCTCGATTGCCTCGGGATTCACGTCCTCGTTGAAAGAATAAAGGCTGTCCGCGAGGCTCTTCTTGCTCACGGTCTTGCCTGATTTCATCATCAGCACCTCGAGCACGGCGCGTTCCCTGGGGGTCAACGCGAGCGACTTGCCCCCGAGGGTGAACTCTCGGGCATTGCTGTCATAGGCGAGGGATCCGCAGGTGAGGATGGGGTTCTTCTGCTGGTTGAAGCGCCGCAGCATGGCCCGCATTCGGGCTTCCAGTTCGTGCACTTCGAAGGGCTTGGCCATGTAGTCGTCCGCGCCAATGTCGAGGCCTTCCACCCGGTCCCGGGTGCCCCCGAAGGCCGTGAGGATCAGCACGGGTACGGCGTCGTGACGCTTGCGCAGGCGCTTCAGGACATCCCGTCCGTCCAGCCCCGGGAGCGCGAGGTCAAGGATGACGAGATCATAGGAATCTGTCTGGAGCAGGTGGTCAGCGTCATTGCCGTCGTAGACGCACTCGACGGTGTAGTGATCTTCCCGGAGGGTCCGCGCCAGCCACTCCGAGAGCGTCCGGTTGTCCTCGACAAGCAGGATTTTCATGAGCGGCGGGCTCCCGAGGCGGTCACTTCGCCGCGTTGACGAATTCCAGAGTGTAAGTGCTTCCGAGGTCGATGGTCTTCCCCTGAAGGGGTTTCTCCGTCCGGGTCAGGACCCGCAGGACGTTGGCTGGACCGCCTGCGGGCATCCGGCCGTCAGGGATGAAGATCGGCTTGCTGCGGGCGAGTGCCTTGACGTAGGTGGCCTTGTCTCCTGCGTAGTATTTCGGGGGGAGCAGGGCCGCGATCTCGGTGCCCGTATGCATCTGGATGTAGCGCAGGGCCTTCACCAGCGCGTTGACCAGCTTCTGGACCTCGGGCCTGTGGCGGGCCACCCAGGCGGTCTGCATGTAGAGGCAGGAGGCAGGGTAGGGCCCACCCAGGGCCTTTGCCGTGTCCTCCGGAGTCCGCAGGTCCACTAGGACCCGCGCCTGGCCGCTGTTGAGCATCCGGGAAGCTGTGGGCTCGGTGGTCATGCCTGCCTGGATGGCGCCTTTGTTCATGGCATCGATGAAGGAGTCCCCCGTCCCGACGGGGGCGAAGGAGACCTGGTTCAGCTTCAGGCCGGCGGAGAGCACCAGGTAGCGCGAGAGGAACTGGGTGGAGGACCCCAGGCCGGTCACACCGAGGGTGCAGTCCTTCAGATCGGCCATGGTGCGGACGGGACGAGACAGCCTGGAGGAGACCAGTTCCACCTCACCCGGTGCCTGGGCAAACTGCACTACGGACATCACGGCCTTGCCGTTGGCCT
>CAIXHJ010000202.1 GCA_903919165.1 uncultured Holophagaceae bacterium | reverse complement strand
TGCCCGCCTTGGCAGGAGGATTGGCCTGGACCGTGCCCCAGGACCTCTACCCGGTGCAGCAGCAGTGTGGCGTCATCCTCAAGCGCAGCACTCAGCCTGCCCTGGCGGCGGCCTTCAAGGCCTACCTTCTGAGTCCTGAGACCCAGGCCCTGCTTGCCAGGCTGGGCTATGGGGCACCATGATTCAGAGTGCCTAACAATACCCCGACGAGGCCGCGATGGAGGCAGGCAGGATGCACCGCAAGGAAGGGCCCGCAGGGCAACGCGGTTCGTTGTTCAAGGGACCTGACGCCACGGAGCGCCTGCCTGCCTTCATCCCTCCGGGCGAGGGGCGGCGGGGAGGCTCCGGCTCCGCGAGCTTGCGAGCGGGAGCCATGCACAGCATGGCGTCAGACGGAGGGCGATGCAGCGTCACCTCCAGCTATCGCGGCGCAGTACGCCGCTCCTGCTCGCCTCCGCCTCGCAGAGCCGGAGCCTCCGTCGCGCGTAGTACCCGCCACGCTTTGACTCGCGTTCCTCGCCTCGCTCGCCCGGCGACCCTCGCGCGGCCCCGTGGGGGTTTTGTTAGGCACTCTCAGTCTCCCGGATCGATTGCATGACTCCTGCCGCACCCTGGATGGACTGGAGCGCCGCCGCCCTCAGCGTGAGGCTCGCGCTCAGTGGCGTGCTCCTCCTGACCCCCCTGGGCATCGCCTTGGCCTGGCCCCTGGCCTACGGCCGGTTCCGGGGGAAGCTGCTCCTGGAGGCGGCCCTGCTGATGCCGTTGGTGATTCCTCCCACGGTACTGGGCTTCTACCTGCTCCAGTTCCTGGGACCCCGCAGCCCCATGGGCCGGGCCTGGGGCTTCATGACGGATGGCACGCTGGTGTTCTCGTTCTCCGGGCTGCTGATCGCCACGCTCCTGATCAACTTGCCCTTTTTCCTGCAGCCCCTGGTGGCGTCCCTGGGAAGCGTGGACCGGCGCTTGCTGGAGGCTTCGTCCACCCTGGGGCATGGACGGATCGGCACCTACCTCCGGGTGGCCCTTCCCCTCTCGTGGCGGGGCCTCACCGCGGGTGCCATTCTCGCCTTTGCCCATGCCATCGGCGAGTTCGGCGTGGTCCTGATGGTAGGCGGCAACCTACCCGGCCGCACCCGCACGCTCTCCATCGCCCTCTTTGACCAGGTCCAGGCCTTCGACCTGGAGGCGGCCCACCGGACCGCCATAGCGCTGCTCTCCTTCGCCTTCCTCGTGCTGCTCTGCACCGCCTGGCTCCGGGCCAGGGAGTCGCGATGACATTGACAGTGGATGTCCATAGGCAATTCGCGGGCGGCCCGTTGATCCAGGCAGCCTTGGATCTGGATCTGGACCACTTCGGGATCACTGTGTTGTTCGGTCCCTCGGGATGCGGCAAGACCACCCTTTTGAGGCTGATCTCCGGCCTGGAGCGGCCCGATGGGGGCCTCATCCACCTGGATAGCACGGCCTGGTTCCAGGGGTCGCGTCAGGTTCCCGCCCACCACCGGAGCGTGGGGTACGTCTTCCAGGAGGGAGCCCTCTTCCCTCACCTCAACGTGGCCACCAACGTCGCGTTCGGGCTGGGAAGGAACGCAGAGCGGTCCAGCCGGGTCGCGGAGCTGATCCGGCGCGTGGGCCTGGCGGGGTTGGAGCACCGGCGTCCCGGCGAACTCTCCGGAGGCCAGAAGCAGCGGGTGGCCCTGGCCCGGGCCCTGGCGCCGAAACCAAGGCTGGTCCTTCTGGACGAGCCCTTCGCGTCCCTAGATCGGCCGGCGGCGGAGCAGCTGCGCCATGAGCTGCGTGCCATGCTCAGGGCCGATGGTATTCCCGCGCTCCTGGTCACCCACGATCGAGGCGAGGCCCTGAGTCTGGGTGACCGCATGCTCCGGATGGATGCGGGCCGCATCGTCCAGGATGGCCGTCCCGAGGACGTACTGACGGGCATCGCCACGGATCTGGACGAGGTCGGTTCTGAATCCGTGGTCCGTGCCCGGGTGGCGGGACGGAGGGAGGGGCTGCTGTGCCTGGAGGTGGGAAGCACCCTGCTCTTTGCGCCAGATCCCGGAGGCGAATTCAGCCAGGCCCGCCTCTGCATCCGCAGCGAGGGCGTCGCCCTGGAGCGTGCGGGCGGAGCTCCCGTCAGTTCGCGCAACCACCTCCCTGCCAGGATCGTGGAGTTGGAGATCCGGGGCGCCCTCGCCAGGGTGCGTCTGGACTGTGGATTCCCCCTGGAATCTTTGGTGACGACCTGGGCCTGCAGGGACCTGGGTCTTTGCGTGGGAGATTCGGTCACCGCCCTCGTGAAGGCCACCGCCATTCGCGTGGTCCCGATGGATGATTTTGTCTAAGCTGCTTTATGTAATTGTCCAGAGTCATTAATTCCAGGGGCTTTTCGATCTTCCCCCCTTCCAGGCCTGCCTCATTCCTTGCCGGAACCATGCAACCTATTCTGTTCACTGGGTGTCTAATCCCTGCGGAGGTACAGCCATGAGAACCCTGATTGGCACCATGGTTATGACCACAACCCTGGCGATCCTTCCGCTGCAGGCCGGCGTCCAGGACCAGGACAGGACCCCTGTGAAGTCCGACACGGACACCGTCAGGCCCGTGCAGCCGGCCACGCCGCCTCCGGTGGACGCGCCACCGCCGCCTCCCGCGGTGCGCCCCGCGCCTCCAGCCACGCCACCGCAACCACCCCCTCAGCAGAAGCCCGCCGATACGGGCCAGTGGGTCCATACCTCTCAATACGGATGGGTGTGGATGCCCTACGGGGACAATTTCACCCACGTGCCGCCGGACGGCTCCACCCCGAGCATGTACGTTTACTATCCGGAGGCGGGGTGGTGCTGGGTGGTCGCCCCCTGGCTATGGGGCTGGGGGCCCATGCCCTACTTTGGCCTGCTGGGCCCGCGGTACTACGGCTGGTTTGGGATCGGCTTCGGCCACTGGTACGGGTACGCCCGTCCCTACGAGCACTGGGGATGGCATGGCCGGGCCTACTGGGGCGGGGGACGGTGGAACGGCGTGCACCGGTTCTATGATGGCGGCCCCGGCCGAGGGGGCTCTCCCCGGGGCGTCCCTGGCGGCTCCCGCGGGCTCACCCCTGGCTGGCGCCGCTGAGGCTCCCGAGGTGTCTGGGGAAAAGCTAGGGCTGGATCCTCGCCGCCAGATCCGCCAGGCTATCGACAGTTAAGGTCGGCTGGATGCCCCAGGGGTCGAACAGGGCCTCCGGGGAGCGCCTGACCCAGGCCGCTCGCATACCAGCGGAAAGGGCTCC
>CAIXHJ010000201.1 GCA_903919165.1 uncultured Holophagaceae bacterium | reverse complement strand
TGGAAGCGGGCAGGGCGGTGACTGCGCTTCGGCTTGGCCCCCAGTTCCGGCGATGGTTTGCGGCTGTGGGAATCCACACCCTGGAAAATCTGGAGGCCCTGAGCGCGGTCGTTGCCTGGCAGAAGGCCAAGCGGCTTTCCCGGATCGGGTGAGTCTGAACCTGATCTACGGTCTTCCGGGGCCACTGCTGGGCTGTGCTTGGAATGCCCTCCCTCCCGGGGGTGTGGGAGCGGTTCCGCCAGGCCGAGGAGAGTTGGGCTCCAGCCTGCCACCCTCAGCCTGTACACTGGAGGATCCGGAGTCCCCGTGTCCAAGCCCTTCTACCTCACCACGCCCATCTACTATGTCAATGACCGGCCCCATATCGGCCACACATATACGACGGTGCTGGCGGATGTGGTCGCCAGGTTTCACCGCATGCGCGGGGAGCAGGTGTACTTCCTCACCGGCACGGATGAGCATGGCCAGAAGGTAGAGAAGGCCGCTGCGGCCCGAGGCATCACGCCTAAGCAACTCGCGGACGAGGTGGTGGCAAACTACACGGAGCTCTGGAAGCGCATGGGCATGACCCACTTCCGCTTCATCCGCACCACGGATGAGGACCACAAGGCACAGGTTCAGCGCCTCTTCAAGCGGCTGCTGGACAGGGGTGACATTTACAAGTCCACCTACAAGGGGCTGTATTCGGTCAGCGATGAAGCCTACGTCACCGAGATGCAGGCCAAGGAACTGCAGGCCCAGGGCCTCGCGCACCAGCTGGTGGAACTTGAAGAGGAGACCTATTTTTTCCGTCTCAGCGCCTACCAGGATCGCCTGCTGAAGCTCTACGAGGAGCATCCCGAATTCGTGCAGCCGGAGTTCCGATTCAATGAGGTGAAGCGTTTCGTGGAGGGTGGCCTCCAGGATCTCTCCATCAGCCGCACCAGCATTAGCTGGGGCATCCCGGTTCCGGGCGACGAGAAGCATGTCATCTACGTCTGGTTCGACGCGCTCTTGAACTACCTCACTGGCTGTCCTGCGAACTGCTGGCCGCCGGATCTGCAGATCGTCGGGAAGGACATCCTCCGGTTCCACGCGGTCTATTGGCCCGCCTTCCTCATGGCTGCGGGCATGTTCCAGCCCACCACCATCCTGGCCCACGGCTGGTGGCTCATGGGCGACGACAAGATGTCCAAGAGCCGGGGCAACGTCGTGCGCCCCGATACGCTGCTGCGGTTCGGCAACGATGCTCTGCGCTTCTACTTCATGCGTGAGATGCAGGTTGGACACGATCGCGGCTTCAGCTTCGAGGGATTCATGGATCGTCTCAACGCCGACCTGGCCAATGGCCTGGGCAACCTGGCTTCCCGCACCCTCAGCATGATCCAGCGCTACCGCGGCGGCGTGGTGCCCATGCCCACGATCTTGGATACGATGGACGAGCAGATGGCCGTGGAGTTGCAAGAGGTCTTTCCGGAGTATTTAAGGAAGGCCCGGGCCAACGATTTCCACGGGGCCCTTGACGCGCTGTGGGCCTACCTGCGCGCGTTGGACGGCTACATCGTGAAGGCCGAGCCCTGGAGGCTGGCCAAGGATCCCGCCAACGACCCCAAGCTTGACGCCGTGCTGGCCAACCTCTACCGGGCCCTGCGGGCCACGGCCCTGCTGGTGGCGCCGGTGATGCCGGAACTGGCCCAGACGCTGTGGGAATCCCTGGGCCATGCCACCCAGGTGGCCGAAACGACCTTCCACGGTTTCGCCCTGGATGGCCCCGCCATCGGCCCCATCGGCGATCCTAAACCTCTGTTTCAGCGCATCGACAAAGAGAAGGAAATGGAGGAACTGATGGCTTCGGAGCCTTCTGCCGAGACCAGACCCAGCTTGGACGTGCCGGGGATCCGCGAGACAGTGGACGCCGACACCTTCTTCAAGGTGGATCTGCGCGTCGGGAAAATCCTTGAGGCCGAGCGCGTCCCGAAGAGTGACAAGCTCATCAGGATGAAGGTGGACATCGGCTTGGAGCTGCGCACCATCGTGGGTGGCATCGGCAAGGCCTATGAGCCCGCCGACCTGCTGAACCGTCTGGTCGTGGTGGTGGCGAACCTGGCACCCCGCAAGCTCATGGGCATCGAAAGCCATGGCATGTTGCTGGCGGCCAGCGACAACGACAGCAAGCCTTACCTGGTGGCGCCCCAGAACGACGCCCAACCCGGGTTCCTGGTGAAGTGACGCGTCCCGTCTTCAGCTTCGAGGTCGAGCTCCTCACGGATGCGCCCTTTGATCACATCGTCGGGCGGTTGAGGAATGAGGCGCCTTCAGTCTTCAAGAGTCTTCGGCCTCTAGGTGTCTGGGCCGTGCCGGAGGAATCCCCCGGCAGTCTGGTGTTGCATTGGGAACGCGCGGTGGCAGGGGCGGAGGAGTCCGGAGAGCTGATGCTGTTCCCTGATCCAAAGGGTGCGCGCCTCCGCTTGGAGGGCCGCATGAAGGGCTGGGCCGGGTTCCTTTTTTTCGGCCTGATGCGCTGGCGTGCGGACCGCCTGTTGGATCGATTCGTGGAGGAACTCTGATGCGCTTCTACAGCTGGAACGTGAACGGCTTCCGCTCGATCCTGAAGAAGGGCTTCATGGACTGGCTGGAAGAGGCCGAGCCGGACGTCATCTCCCTCCAAGAGATCCGCTGCGAGTGGGAGGAAGTGGATCTCGCCGTGCGCCGCCAAATCGAGAGCGCCTACGAGGTCTGCTGGTTCCCCGCCACGAGCAAGAGAGGCTATGCCGGTTCGGCCACACTCTCGAAGAAGGATCTGAACTTCTGCCACGTCAAGGGCATGGGGATCGAGGGTTACGACGCCGAAGGGCGGATGATCGTGTCAAGAAAGGACAAGCTGGTCTTCCTCGCGGGCTACTTTCCGAACGCCTCCCAGGGGTTGGTGCGGCTTCCCTTCAAGCGCCAGTTCGCGAAAGACCTCGCGGGTATCGTGGGGAAGCATCAGGCGGCCGGCGACCAGGTGATCCTCACGGGTGACATGAACGTGGCTCCGGAGGAGATCGACTTGGCCCGTCCCAAGGACAACACCAAGAATCCGGGCTTCACTCCCGAGGAACGTGAAGATTTCAAGCTCTACCTCGACACCGGCCTCGCAGACGTACTGAGGGAACGGAATCCGGATGTACCTGGCCTCTACACCTGGTGGACCGCCCGGGGCGGAGCCAGGGAGCGGAACGTGGGCTGGAGGATCGACCTCTTCTTGGCCAGCCGTCCGCTCATGAATCGTGTGAAGGATGCCCGCATCTATGCCGAAGTACTTGGCTCCGACCACTGTCCCATCAGTCTTGAATTGCTTTGATCTGTTCCTGACACGAATGACTACTTGATGTTCTTGAGGGAGGGGTCCTTCAGCATTTCTCTGGCGGTGGCAGCGTTCTTCCCGTTCGGCGCTAGTTCTAGATACTTCTGGAGGTGCTGCTTGGTGCCCCTTAGGTTGTTGTCACCAAAGTCGACCATGGCCAGCATGTAATGCGCTTCTGCATAGGACGGGGCGATTTCGAGGGCCTTCAGCCAGTGGATCTTGGCTTGCTTGGGGTTGCCGGCATTGAAGGCTTCCACTCCCTTGTTGTAGGCCACGTCCGGATTCGGCCCGTGCAGGCTCTCGAGCATGTCTTTGTACTTCTGCTCGGCGGCCTTGTCGCCCTTGGCCTTGCTGGTCTCAACGAGGCCGTGGATGACGGGTTCATCCTTGGGATTTCGTTCCAGGGCCTTTAGAAGATAGGGCTCTGCCTCCTCTTTTTTTGCGCCGGCCCGGGCAAGGCAGATCCCCAACACCCGCTCGATCTTGAACAATTCAGGGGCCAGTTCGGATTTGGCCTGCTCGTCCTTCAGTTTGTCCTTGGCTTCGGTAAGGGTCTTGTAGGCTTTCTCGACCTTGGGGAGAGCTTCGTCGAACTTCCCCTCGTTATAGAGAGGGATGGCCAGGTTGTAGGCTTCACGTCCCTCCACATCAAGGGCGGCACCCGGATCTACCGGTGAGCCCTTGGTGCCCGCAGCCACAGCCAGTGAACGAGCCTCGGCTGGCGTCAGAAGGGTGATGTTCCGTACGAGGACGTCCCCTAGGGGAATCTTGACTGGTTGCTCCGTGTAATCGCTGTAGCCTGCTGCCGTGACTGTCAGGATGAACTCCTTAGGTTCCAGTCCCACCTGAAGGAAATTCCCGTTTTTATCCGAGTTGATGTCCTTGCTCCAGTTGATGTCAAGTCGCTTAAGGTTGATCTTGGCACCGGGAATGGCTTTGCCCTCTTTATTGAGAACCTTCCCACTGATGCGACCAGAGGTCTGCGCCTGCATGGACAAGCAGGCAACGGGAAGTGTTAGGGCGAGAATGAGGCGTCGCATGGGTCTTCCTCCAAACCCATTCATCGTTTCACGGTGGAGGTCCAGCGCCGAGTGTTTTTCGTCAAAAAGAGGCCCCACGTGTAACTCATCCTTCGAAAGGTTCGAGGTCCCAGGCCGGATGCAGGAAAATTCGGGCTGTGGTACGCTTCCCGGCAGACAAGTCCTGAAAGTGTTTGAGGTAGCCCATGAATCCAGCGGTGCCAGAAGCATCCTTGACGGCGCTGATGCACCTCCTAGCTGAACAGGCTTTGCTGTCCATGGGAGTGCCGCATCCGATGGTGAAGGAAGTCCCTCCGGCGAATCCTGTGGTGGCGAGGTTTTATGTGGATCTCCTCAATGTGCTCAAGGAAAAGACCGAAGGGTCGCGAACGGGGGCAGAGACGGCTCAAGTTGACGAGATCCTCTACCAGTTGCGCATGCGCGTAATGGACCTCAAGCCGGCCGTGGAGTCGCCAGGTGCGGCGAAAGGACAAGCGTGAGGAGAATCAGCATGGGATGCCTGCAGGCCTTGAGGACCACTTTCCTGGTCATCACCGCGGCCATGGTTGCTGCTGCAGCACCACTTCAAACCAAGGTTCCCATTCAAATTGGCCTGCCTCCTGCCTCAGTTGGGTCGCTTCCCGCCATCGCCCTCAGCCACCGTGCCCAACACCTCATAGATGCCCTTGGCAAGAGAGATGCGGAGTCCGTCAGGATCGCCCAATTGGAGGTGGAGGCTCTTCGTCGCAACTATTCCACGCTAGATGTGGCGCCCCTCGTTGAAGCGGTGGCATTGTGGGCTCGAGAACAGGGGATGACCGGGAAAGTGCCCCTGGGCCTGGAGGGACTCCAGGCTGTCGAGCGATGGGCGCCGGATCATCCGACCCTGTTGGGCACGCGGATCATGCTCATGCGACAGCAGGGGATCCAGGGTTGGTTGTGGAGTTTCCCCGATCTGTTGAAGCTCACCCGTCTGCGCCTCGACCATCCAGCCCACCGCTGGCTCTGGTTCATCCAGCATCTCGGCATGCTTCGCCTTGCCGCGACCTTGCTTCTCTGGGGATGGGCCTTGACTATGGGGCTCCGGTACCGGAATGCCCTTCGGCACCTGTGGGAAGAACCCCTTCAGCACAAGGGCTTCTCCCCATTCCTCGCCGCCATCATCGGGGTCCTCATCCTGGCGGGGCCAGTCATCCTGGGGTTGGATCCGATGGTCGCGGCCGTTGTTTGGCTCTTATTGCTGGCGCCCTTGCTGCTCGCGGCGGAAGTGAAGGTGACGGCTTTCATCCTCCTGTTGCAGCTTGTGCATCCCGCATTGGCCGCATTGGAACCTTGGGCGGCCAGGGAACCCCTGCCGAGCCTTCTGACCCTTCAACTGCAACCGCAGGTGCAGCCGATATCACCCGCGATTCGCCTGCTCCCTCCCTCAGACCAGACTTTCCTCACTGGATGGGGCCAGCTGCAGAATCAGGATTGGAAGGCCGCCACCGCCACCTTCCAGGGGCTGGTGGGGAAGCACCCTGAGCAAGCCGCGGTGCTCAACAACCTGGGCGTGGCCATGTTCCAGTCGGGGGATGTGGCAGGTGCCGAAAAATCTTTCGAAATGGCTCTCCAGGCGGGACCAAAGATGGAGGCCCTGCTCAACCAAAGCATCCTCGCATTCAACCGACTCGATACGGCCCAGGGCGCCTCGAGACAGGGGGAAGCCCAGGCCGCTGACCCTGCTGGCTATGCGCTTTTAATCGCCTTGAATGACGCACAGAAGGACGTCCGGACCTATCCGATGCCCCTCCCGGACTCCCCTGAGCGTGTCCAAGCCCTGGTGGAGGCCGCAGGAGGTCGCAAGGGAATGGAAACCCACCTCACAGAACCCGCCTTTCTGTTCGCGCTCCTGCTGCCCATTCTGGGGCTTATCGCTTTCCTGGCACGCGTCAGAGCTAGCGTGCGCAGAGCCCATCCGACTCAATGCGTCCGCTGTGGGGAACCGTTCCACACGACGGACAGTCCTGATTCGGAGGTCTGCCAGAAGTGCCATCATCTTTTTGTCCTCCGGGATGGACTCCATACAGATCACCGCAGGAAGAAACTCGATGAGGTCGCCGAGCATCAGCAGTCCACGCGGTGGATCCACAAAACCCTCATCGTGCTACTGCCCGGGTGCGATCTGGCATTCCTCGGGGAGACCCGGGAGGGCCTGATCGAGTTCCTTCCTTTCTGCCTGGCCGTCGGCATGATCCTCGCAACGGGCCGCTCCGTGCGCTATCCCGGCGAGATCCTGGCAGATCCCACCTCCACCTGGGCGGCGGTTGGGATGATCCTGGCGGGCCTCTTCTACTTCCGTTCCTGGCTGAAGCTGATCTTGAGGAGGGCCTGAGATGGCACTGGAAGGATCCCTCCGCGACTTCGATCTTTTCTCTCTCTTCAACATGATCAAGATCCAGGGGAAGAATGGCACCCTGGTGCTCTCCCAGGGCCAGGAGTTCGTCAAGGTCTTCTTTGAGAGCGGCGAAATCGTAGGTTGCGACTCAAATCAAGTCCGCATGGAGGACCGCCTCGGCACGATGCTGGTACGACTGGGGCGCCTCACGGGCGAGGAGCTCCTGGGCATGGTCCAGTTGCAGCGGCAGACACTCAAGCGCATGGGAACGCTCTTGCTGGAGAGCGGCAAGGTCACTCCCTCAGACCTGCAGGACGCTCTCTTCAGCCAGGCTACCTCGATCCTCCACCGTACTTTCCGCTGGGTGGAGGGCGACTATCGCTTCGATTCCATGCTGCCGCCAGACCTCGATCGGGACCATTTCGTGCCGATTCCCGTGGATACCGTGCTGATGGAGGCGGCTCGCATCCAGGACGAATGGCCGGAGGTTGAACGTCGTCTCCCAGGCATGGACGTGCTTCTCGAAAAGTCAGCGAACGCGCAAGCGCTGCATCTCGACATCAACCGGGACGTATCATCGTTCCTGGATGGCGGTGGGCAGATGCACCACGGGTCCTCAGGGCTCACGCACGAGCAGGAGATGATTCTTTCCTATTTCGAGCAACCGGAGAGCATCAAGGGCATCATTCAGGTCAGCCGCTATGAGGAATTGGATACCTGCAAGGCCATCGCGGATCTCATCGAAGCCGGGCTGCTGGAACCTGCCATGGGGGATGCTCCTCTAGTGGTCCGTCCCTGGGTGATGGAGGGAACTTTCGAGCAGATCCCCAAGGATTGGGGCTCCAGCCGATTCCTATGGCCCCTCGTGGCCCTGGGGTTCCTGGCGCCCCTGATGCTGTACGTGCCACACCAGCGTGGCTCGATGAACATGGGTCTGGCCAGCCTCCAACCCGTAGATGTGCGGGTGGTGCCCGAGGGACCGACCCGGCTCCGCCAGGCGTGGGCGCTCCGGATGGCATCTCCGAAAGATGGAGGCCTCGTGCTTGCCAAGGATCTGGGTCGACCCTTGGAAGGAACGAACCCCGTTGCGGACCTCACGAAATTCCCTGATCCTATGGCCAAGGTGGAGGCACCTTCTCCTAAATCCACCCCCAAGAAGTAAGTCGTTGTTCCCAAACTCCCCCGTCATCTCAACTGAGAGGACGGCATGAGGGGCCGCAACGAAACAACTAGAGAGGCACTGGTTATTTCGGAACGGCCCCTAAGGATTTCCAATGTTCGTGCACCAGCGCCAGGGTTCCCTGGAGGTGATTTGCGGCCCCATGTTTTCTGGCAAGTCGGAGGAACTCATCCGGCGCATCAAGCGGGCCATCATCGCCAAGCAGAAAGTGCAGGTATTCAAACCAGCCCTGGACGATCGCTACGATGCCTCGGCCATTGCCAGCCATAGCCAGCGTAAGCACGAGGCGATCGCCGTGAAGGACACCGTGGAACTGGCCCGACATCTGGACCCGGAGGCCGAAGTGGTGGCCCTGGATGAGGTGCAATTCATGGACGAGGGCCTCATCCCCATCATCGAGAATCTGGCCAACCGTGGCGTGCGCGTCATCGCTGCCGGCCTGGATCAGGATTCCAACGGCGAGCCCTTCGGCATCATGCCCCTCCTGCTGGCGAAGGCGGAATACGTAACCAAATTTCAGGCCATCTGCATGGTCTGTGGGGCCCTGGCGAGCCGCACTCAGCGCTTGGTGCGAACCGGCGGCCAGGTGATGGTGGGCGCCGCCGAAGCCTACGAGGCCCGCTGCCGACATTGCCACGAAGTGCCCCACGCCACCGGGCAGAGGATGCTGGAAGTGGAGTGAGCCGCAAGAGGATCGCCTTCATTGCCTGCATGGTCACCCAGCCTTCCTTGTGACCTTTGTGTTCCTTGTCACCACTATTGCTATTCTTGAAGTGACTCGCCACACCGCAGGCGGTAGCCGGGGAAGGGCAGGCGGTTCTATAAGAACCTGAGGAATCGTCCATCTTTGCTGGTCTGTAGCCACAAGGAACACAGAGAGCACAAAGTTTCTTTTCCGGCCTCACTCCGCATTGAATGTGAGAGGGACTTCCTTTCCATTCCGGCGCACGACCCAGGTGTGTTTAACCCCGGAGGCCACGAGATCCTGAACCGAGCGGCGGGAAAGGGCCTGGCCCGGAAGGTCACCCACCTGGATCAATTCGTCGCCAGCCTTGCAGCCCGCCTTCTCCATGGCACTGCCGGATTTCACCAACAAAACCACCAGACGGGGAGCAAGACCGCTTCGATCCCACACTATCGGGAGTTTCCGAGAGGGTTCCCGGCTGATCGGCAGGTGCCCCGCACGGTCTGTGGTGAAAGTTAAGTGGTTGGTGATGAAATCGAAGCAGACCGGAGCGGAATTCCATACGTCCGCGCCAATCCGTCCACCGGTCTCTTCAGGCTGGAAGGTCACCGGCACCTGGGACCAAGAGG
Organism: uncultured Holophagaceae bacterium; assembly: GCA_903919165.1. Taxonomy (GTDB): domain Bacteria; phylum Acidobacteriota; class Holophagae; order Holophagales; family Holophagaceae; genus Geothrix. Next base: position 19,330 of record CAIXHJ010000201.1, on the reverse strand, counting down.
CACTTCCTGCGTCAAGCCGTTCAACAATCATTTCCGATCCGGCAATCTGCGTTCCTGACAATCAGGTGGTGAATATAGCTTCACCACTCCCCTTGGGTCGGAGCTGGGATGGCAAGTCCACGCCACCCCCCATGCCTGTGTCCAGCACCGCCGAGGTCTCCAGTGCCCCCAACCGAAGGGCTAGGCGAGGAACACTGCCCGATTCTTCCATCATGGGGAGGGTCACCCCTGGCCTGAAGTGTTCTCCCCACCAAATGAAACGACCTCCTTTCGAATCTAGGAGAAAACGAGTCCCCCAAAGAAAGCTCATGCCAAGGATTCTGTCCACGGGTTGGTCCTGGGCTCGCCCAAGGAGGTTTCGAAGATCCATTCGATGCGCAATGATTCCATCCCTGGTGACGCCTCCGACTTCGACGCGTTTCAGGAGGAGAGTCGAGGATTCAATGGCCTGATTGGCGACGTCTCTGGCTGTCGCTTCTATCTGATTCTCGCCCCAAAATAACTCGGAAGGCACGGACTGGTCCACGACACACCACCCAGATCCAGTGTCCACCTCGAACCGGAAAGTCCTTGCCACGTTCGGGGTTTTCAGGGAATGCAGCGTCACGGATACGATGGGAAGGCCATTCTCATCCAGGGTGATGGATGTCGCAGGAGCGGTGTTGCGTTCTTCTGCGAATGCCGGAAACGGCGCAAGGAGGAGGACGAGCGCCATGGGGAGGGAAAGTTGTCGCATGGGGATCTCTTTGTCAGGAATCGATTCACCTTAGCGTAGAGGGGTGGCCTTTTCCAATCTGTCAAAGAAATGGACGACATGACACCTTTCGGGGTCTTGAGCTGGGGAGTGTCCCTGGCCAACCTGTGACCCAGCGGTAGACTTGGTCCCGGCGCGCTGCTGCAGCGCCGTTTCCCCCGCCTGCCCGAGGCTTCAGGGCACACAGGAGGTTCCCATGGCTGGCACCTACGCTACCTTCACACACATCACCGACTACATGGGTTTCGAGGGCCTGCTCACAGACGAGGAGCGGATGATCCGCGAATCAGCGCGGAAGTTCGTCAACGCCAGGGTGCTGCCCATCATCGAGAAGCACGCGCAAGATCAGACCTTCCCCAGGCACCTCATTCCCAAGATGGGCGAGCTGGGTTTCTACGGCCCCTCGCTTCCAGAAGAATACGGCTGCATGGGCGTCTCCAATGTGGCCTACGGCCTCCTGATGTACGAGCTGGAGCGGGGCGATTCCGGACTCCGCTCCTTCGCCTCGGTACAGGGCAGCCTGGTCATGTGGCCCATCTATACTTATGGCTGCGAGGAGCAAAAACGGTACTGGCTGCCCAAATTGGCCACCGGCGAGAAGATCGGCTGCTTCGGCCTCACGGAGCCCGATTTCGGCTCCAACCCCGGCGGCATGCTCACCCGGGCCGTGCGCGAACCCGGAGGCAAGTGGCGTATCAACGGCACCAAGATGTGGATCACCAATGGCACCGTGGCCGATGTGGCCGTGGTATGGGCCCAGACCGAAGACGGCATCCGCGGCTTCCTGGTGGAGAAGGGCACGCCGGGCTTTAGCGCCCCCGAGATGAAGGGCAAGTGGAGCCTCCGGGCCTCCACCACTTCGGAGCTGGTGCTCGAAGACGTCATTGTGGATGAGAAGGTCAGCCTCCTGCCCCACGTGAAGGGCCTAAAGGGCCCCCTAGGTTGCCTCACCCAGGCCCGCTTCGGCATTGCCTGGGGCGTCCTGGGCGCCGCGGATGCCTGCTACCAGTGCGCCCTGGACTACGCGAAGACCCGAATCCAGTTCGACCGTCCCATCGCCGGCTTTCAGCTCCAGCAGGAGAAGCTGGCCTGGATGGTCACCGAGCTCACCAAGGGCCAGCTACTGGCGCTGCAACTCGGCCGCCTGAAGGATGCGGAGACCTGCACCACCGCCCAGGTCTCCATGGCCAAGATGAACAACGTGAACATGGCCCTCGAAGTCTGCCGCAAGGCCCGTACCATCCTCGGCGCCAACGGCATCCTGGACGAGTACCCCGTCATGCGCCACATGGCCAACCTCGAAAGCGTCTACACCTACGAGGGCACGCACGATATGCACACCCTCATCATCGGGCAGGAGATCACGGGAATCCCTGCCTACCGTTAATGGCTCGTTCTATCTCCAACAAAGCGGGCCGAGCGGCCCGTGGTTTAGAGCAGGACTGGCTAGGCAGGTTTCTGGGTCCTCACCACCAAGACATCACAGGGTGCCAGCCTCACCACCCGCGCGGCGGTGCTGCCGAAGAGGAGGCGCTCCAGAGTGGAGTGGCCTACCTGGGCCACCACCAGCAGGGAATTGGGATCGGCCTCGGAGACCAGTTCCTCCGCGGGGCTGCCCCACTTCACGATCACCGAGGCACTCGCATAAGGCTTGATCCAGCTCTCCAGTTGCTCCCGGGCGTGATCTTCCATGGTATGGAGCCAGGCGGGATCGGGCAGGGCAATCTGGGCCTCCGGCAGCATGGGCGCGGGTGGCTGGAGCACGTGCATGGCCACCAACGGCACCCCGCTACGGGCAGCCCAACTACCGCCGCGCTCCAGAGCCTGCTTCGAAGCTTCTGAGAAATCAACTCCCACGAGCACCCGGGTGATCACTGTGGCCTCCCTTCAGACACCCCAAAGATAAGTCCATGGTCCTCAATTGGGAGTGGAAATTTCGGCCGGACTTGAATTACAAGTTGCAACACCTATACTAAGGTCCGGAGGCGCCATGATCACTCTTCGGCCTGCACAATCCCGGGGCCATTTCGATTTCGGATGGCTGGACACGCACCACACGTTCTCCTTCGGCGACTACTTTGACCCAGAGCATGAACAGTTTCGCGTCCTGCGAGTGCTGAACGAGGATCGGGTCCGGCCCGGCCAGGGCTTTGGCACACATGGGCATCGCGACATGGAAATCCTCACCTGGGTGCTTTCGGGCTCCTTGGAACACCGTGACAACCTGGGCACCCATGGCATCATTCGGCCCGGCGAAGCTCAGGTCATGAGTGCGGGGACGGGCATCCGCCACAGCGAATTCAACGCCTCGGGCACAGAGGAGGTGCACTTTCTCCAGATCTGGATCCTGCCGGAGCGGCCGGGACTGGCGCCTCGCTACGATCAGGTGACCTTTCCCGACGAGGACCTTCGGAACCGACTGTGTCTCGTCGCCAGTCCCGATGGCGCGGAGGACTCCGTGAGACTGTTCCAGGATGTGAGAGTCTTCGCCGCACGACTGGATGCGGGGCGCGAAGGGCAGGCCCTGATCCCGTCAGGGCGCGCCGGTTTTCTTCAGGTGGCCACCGGGTCGGTGTCCCTGAACGGGATTGCACTACAGGCTGGGGACGGCGCTCGCATTGAACAAGAGCCTTCGTTCAGGGTGGTGGCAGGATCACCTTCCGAAATCCTGTTCTTCGATCTCGCCTGAGGAGGCGCCCATGCCCATCAAACCCATCGCATCCCTGGTGACCGGCCTCCCCACCCAGGATGGCAACCGCGTGCCGCTCACACGCCTGGTGCCTGGCCAGGGACAACACGGCGCAGAGGCCTTCCGTGCCATGGATCCCTTCCTGCTGATGGACCACTTCGGCCCCATGGTGCTGCCTCCGGGCACGGACGCGGGCTTTCCGCCCCATCCCCATCGTGGCTTTCAGACCCTCACCTACCTCATCCAGGGCGCCTTCCGGCATCGGGACAGCACCGGCGGTTCCGGTCTGTTGCGGCCCGGTGGAGCCCAGCTTATGAATGCTGGGGCGGGCATCGTCCACGAGGAGATGCCGGTACCGGAACATCTTGAAACGGGAGGGCCCATTGAGGGTGTGCAGCTCTGGATCAACCTGCCGAAATCGAAAAAATGGACGGCGCCCGGCTATACAGATCTCCAACCTGAAAGCATGCCCTGGCAGGTCCTTCCTCGAGGCCGCATCCGGGCCTTGGCGGGCACCTGGGTGGGCACGACGGGTCCCGCCCAGACGCCCGTAAAGATCGCCTATGCCCATCTGGAGTTAGAGAGTGGCGCCCGGTTCGAGCATGCCCTCCCGGCCGAATGGACCACCGCTGTGGTGCCCCTGCATGGTTCGATCCGCATCCAGGGCACGGCGGTCCCGGCCGACACGGTGGCCCTGCTGGGCCTTGGGGATGCGATCGGATTGGAGGCCACCTCGTCCGTCAGCCTCATGCTGCTGGCCGGCGAGCCCATCGGCGAACCCATCGCCCACTACGGCCCTTTCGTGATGAACACGAGTGAGGAGATCGAGCAGGCCATTCTGGACTTTCAACGGGGGCGCATGGGGCACCTGGACTGATCAGAGCGGCCGAGCTTCCAGTCTCCGCCCCAGGGTAAACCGTCCAGAGGCCAGCTTGCTCAGGGCTCTGGCCAGGGCCTCGCGGCTGCAGGAGAGCTGGGTACTCCAGGCCTCGATTGGGAGTTCACCGCCCTCCGGATGGGCCTCAGCCCAGATGTTCCACAGGGCAGAGAGTGCTTCCGCAGCCGGTTCCTGGCGATCCCGCCAGCTGCGCTCCTGGGGTCGCTTCGGCTCGTAGAAGGCCGTGCCTCGAAGCTTCTCCGGGAGGAAGGCCTGCTCCCGGTCGTAGTCCTCATGGGAGTAGTGGTAGCCCACACCGCGCCCGGCTTTGCGGGCGGTGGCGGTATGGGCATCTCGGATGGATTCCGGGATGGGAGCATCGTCTGCGGCCAGGGCCGCGTCCACCGCTATCACGGTCGCGTTGCTCTTGGGGGCGTTGGCCACGAAAATCACAGCCTGGGCCAGGGGGATGCGGGCCTCGGGCCAGCCGATCTGCTCCACGGCGCGGCTGGCGGCCTCGCAGAGGATGAAGGCCTGGGGATCGGCATTGCCCACATCTTCGGCGGCGCAGACCATGAGGCGCCGGGCGATGAAACGGGGATCCTCGCCACCCCGGATCATGCGGCTGAGGTAGTAGAGGGCCGCATCCGCATCCGATCCGCGCAGGCTCTTCTGGAAGGCGCTGGCCAAGTCGTAGTGGCCGTCGGCTCGATCGAACATCATCCGTCCGCCCAGGGCGCCCTGGAGAGATTCCAGGTCCGGATCCGGCATCTCCATCCAGGTCTCCAGTCCCGAGAGCGCCGACCGCAGGTCGCCGCCGGCCCAGCGGGAGAGCCATTCGAAGACTTCCGCTGGCTCGGGTTCGGCACCGCGCTCTTTCGCCCAGGCCCGCTTGAGCACCTGTCGGATTTGGCCGGGTTCGAGGGCCTTGAGGGCGATGAGCTGACAGCGGCTGCGCAGAGCCGGGTTCAGGTAGAAAGCCGGGTTCTCCGTGGTGGCCCCGATGAGGATGGCCTCACCGCGCTCCAGGAAGGGCAGCAGGATGTCCTGCTGGGACCGGTTGAAGCGGTGGATCTCATCCAGGAACACCACGGGCGGCACTTGGCGGAACAGAGGCATCTCGCGGCTGTCCGCCAGGAATTTCTTCAGCTCCGCCGCACTGCCGCTGGCCCCCGAGAACTCCCTGAAGCCATGGCCCGTGGCCTCTGCCAGGATGCGAGCCAGTGTCGTTTTTCCAGTGCCCGGAGGTCCCCACATCACCAGGGAGGGCAGGCGTCCGCCCGCCGTGAGCCGCGTCAACGCGCCCCTGGAACCGAGGAGATGCGACTGGCCCACCACCTCGTCAAGGGTGGTCGGGCGCATTCGTTCGGGAAGGGGGATGTGGGACATGATCAGCCGGACCACCAGACTATCCGCTGTGCTAGGCTCCCGGGATGATCCAGCTTCCGGCCTACGAACGCGATCCTTTTGCCACCTCGCTGGAGACCCGCATCCTGAAGCGCGGAGAGGAGAATGGTCGCCCCTTCGTGGTCCTGGAGGACACGGTCTTTTACCCCGAGGGCGGGGGGCAACCCTGTGACTTCGGCACGGTGAACGGCGTGGCCGTGGTGGATGTCCAGAAACGCGCAGGTGAACTGCTCCACCTTCTCGCTGCCGCCATCCCGGAAGGTCCAGCTTCCCTTAAGCTGGACTGGGCCCGCCGCTTTGACCACATGCAGCAGCACACGGGCCAGCATCTGCTCACGGCCGTGGCCCAGGACCAGTTCCGATGGGAGACCACGGCCTTCCATCTCGGCTCCCAGGTCTGCGACATCGAACTGGACGCGCCTTCGATCTCACCCGTGGACATGGAGCGCCTCGAAGAAGCTGTGGCCGCAGAGATCCGAGCCCATCGCGAAATTTCCGCGCGCTGGGTGAGCCCCGAGGCTTACGGGCAGGAGCCCGTGCGATCCCGCGGACTCCCCGAAGGACACACAGGCGACATCCGCCTGGTGCAGATCGCAGAGGTGGACCTGAACACCTGCGGCGGCACGCACCTTCACCACACGAGTGAGATCGAGGCTCTCAAGCTGCTGGGTACCGAATCCATCCGGAGCGGCACGCGGCTGTTCTATGTTGCCGGGGGCCGCGCCCGTCGCCGACTCGGGGCCCACGAGCAGCGCAACGCCGCGCTGCGCACCCTGCTAGGCGCACCAGACGAGGACCTGATACCTGCCCTTCAGATCAAGCTCGAACAGCTGGTGGCCTTGGAACGGCGCTGTCGCCGGCTGGAGGAGGAAGTGGCGGAGCATCTGGCCACGGCGCTGGCCGCACGGCCCGGCGCCCTGGTGGAGGCCCACCTGGAGGGTCGGGACATGGCCTTTCTCCAGAAGCTTGCCAAGGGCATCCTCGGCTTGGACTCTACCAAGGCCGTGTTCCTCACGGCTGATGGGGGCGGGCAGGGGATCTTCCTGTTGAGTGCGGGGGAGGGTTCGGCTCTGGATGTGCCTGAGGTCGGAAAAGCCATGGTTGCGATTCTGGGCGCCAAGGGAGGCGGGACCGGCAAGAATTTCCAGGGCAAGGCCCCAAACCTCACAGCCCGGGCCAGGGCCCTGGCCCAATTCCAAACCCCTCAGGGCTGAGCCTTGCTTCGGTCCCTGAATCCCTGGATCGTGGGCCTCCTCAAGCTGCTGATCTGGGGTCTGGTGGCCTATGCGGGGCTCTGCCTGTCAGCCTTCCTGGCCCAGCGGCGGTTGATGTACTTTCCGGACCGCAGCTCTGAACGGGAATCCCTGCAGCGGGCTTTTCGTCTAGGCCTCGCGCCATGGCGGGATGGGGATGGGCGCATCATGGGCTGGAGGCGTTCATCGGCTTCAGGCTCCCGTCCTCGGGTGCTGGTCATGCATGGCAACGCTGGGGATGCGCTCGGACGAGTAGACTATCTGCCCCTGCTGGAGGCAGCGGGCTTCGAAGGCGTGTTGCTGGAGTATCCAGGCTATGGATGCCGCCCCGGAGACCCTTCTGAACCCAGTTTGGTGGGTGATGCAAGGACCGCCCTTTCCATGCTTCGCGCGGAGGGCGCCCCTGTGTTCCTCATGGGGGAAAGCCTCGGTTCCGGGGTCGCCCTGCAGGTGGCCGCGACCGATTCCCCCTCGGTGTCGGGGCTCCTGCTGGTGACGCCCTTTGCGCGCATGACCGAAGTGGCGGCCTGGCACTATCCCATCCTCCCCATGCGCCTCCTCCTTCGGGACCGTTGGGACAGCCTGGCCGCCGCTCGGAACTACCCGGGCTCCGTGGCGATCCTGGTGGCGGGTCGGGATGAGGTGGTGGGTGCCCACCAGGGCCGCCGCCTGGCCGAGTCCTGCCCCGGGCCCCTGAGGGTTTGGGAGCTGCCCCTGGCCGCGCACAACGACCTGCCCCTGTATCCGGGCCGACCCCCCTGGTCAGAGATCCTCTCCTTCCTCCGCGGGAAGGCCGGGATGGGACAATGACTTCGCCATGGACCTGATCTACCTCGACCACAACGCCACCACGCCCCTGGATCCCGAGGCCTTCGAGGCCATGCGGCCCTGGTTCACGGAGCGCTTCGGCAATGCCAGCGCGGCCTATGCGCTGGGGCACTTGTCGAATGGCGCGGTGGTGGCAGCACGGGAGCAGGTGGCGGCGCTGGTGGGCTGCACACCGGCGGAGATCGTCTTCACTTCCGGTGGCACTGAGAGCCTGAACCACGCCTTCCGGGGCGTCTGGGAGGCCTTTCCTATGAAGCGGCATCTGGTCACCACCGCCGTCGAGCATCCTGCCGTACGGGCGCTGGTGGGGTGGTGGAAGGGCCAATGGGGCGAAGTCTCAGATGTGGGTGTGGACGGTGAGGGCCGCTTGGATCTGGCCGAGCTGGAACGTGCGGTTCGCCCGGATACCGCCCTGGTGGCCGTCATGGCCGCCAACAATGAATCGGGCGTCCTGTTCCCGGTGGATGAGGCCGCCCGCATTGCAAAATCAAAGGGTGCGCTCTTCCTGGTGGATGCTACGCAGGCCATGGGGAAGATCCCCGTGAATGCCGGGGCCTGGGGCGCGGATCTGCTCACGCTCAGCGGCCATAAGTTCTACGGTCCGAAAGGCACCGGCCTCCTCATGCTCCGCCGTGGAGTGCGCCTCAGGCCTCTGGTACTGGGCGGGTCCCAGGAACGCGGGCGGCGAGGTGGCACGGAGAATGTCCCCGGGATCGTGGGGCTCGGCAAGGCTGCGGAACTGGCCTTGGCGCACCTGCAGGACATGGAGCGAGTGCGCGGATTTCGGGATGCCATGGAGAAGGGTCTATTGGCTGATATCCCCGAGATTCGCATCCATGGTGAGGCTGCGGAGCGTCTGCCCAACACCAGCCTGGTGGGTTTCGCGGGCATCGAGGGCGAGGCACTTCAGCTGAAATTGGCGGAGCAGGGTATCTGTGTTTCCACGGGCAGCGCCTGCAGCACTGGTATGCGCGAACCCAGCCATGTACTGCGCGCCATGAAGGTACCTGATACATACGCCCGCGGCACCGTGCGCTTCAGCCTGGGCCGGGAGACGACTCCAGAAGACATGCGAAAAGTCCAGGACCTCCTGCCTGGGCTGGTGGCCGAACTCAGGCAAAGCCCCAACATCCGGACTTTCAACGTGAGTGACTCACAATGAGCCAGGCTCCTAGGGTCGCAGGGTTGGAGTATCATCGCCCCGGAGGACCCCTTTTGACCCCGGGTCTTTGGCACATGGCGGGAAGGGGACCTCATGGCCTTGGAAGGCCTGAAACAATTCGCCAAAAAGATCCGATTCGGTAGATCCGAACCGGTGTCCCCTTGGCGCAAGCCTGTGACGCTGGACCGGGGGATCCTCGGAGAAGCCAGCATGGCCCTGGATGGCCGCGGGCGCGGATCGGCCCTATGGGAGAACGGCGGCAGGCTATGGACCATGCCCATCGGCCCCCACTCTGCGCCAGCCATCATGCGCCTCCCCATGGAAGATGGGATCACACCTCGGATCGTGCTGAATGCCGAGGGCCACGGCATCGCCGTGTGGCAGACGGAGACGGCCGGAGAGCGGCAGATTCTCGGGAAAATCCTCAACGGGGAAGAGACCTCGGCCAGGTTGATCTTCAGGACGGATGGGCAGATCTACCATCTTCAGGCCACGGTGGACCGGCGTGGCAATGCCCTGGTCCTGTGGCTTCTGGAGACGTACGGACGGACTGAACTCATGGCCCATTTGTTTGACACGCGGGACCTGGCCTGGGAACAGAAGCCCACCACGCTGGGCATCCTTCTTGGTCCAGCGGTGGAACCCCGCCTGGCGGCGAACTATCGGAGCCACGCCATGGTCCTTTGGGAAGTTGAAGACCGGACTTCAGAGGGGCTCGTCGCAAGCCACTACTGGCCTGCGGACCACATTTGGTCCGACAGGCCCGTGCCCGTGGTCTCCCACGCCACGCGCCACCATCAAGTGGTCATGGATGACCTGGGGAATGCCCTTGCCCTTTGGGTCCACTCACCCTACGGTCAGCGGAGTTCCCTCGAATCCAGTTTCTTCCATGGGCAAAGCAGCGAATGGGGAGAACCTGAGGTGCTCGCCAGCGCCCAGACCTTCACCCTCCCGCGCCTGGCCATGTCAGGGAATGGCGAGGCTCTTGCGGCCTGGTGTCAGTCGGAGGGGCGTGGGGCCTCCCGCTTGATCACCAAGGCCTTCGGCAAGGGCAGGTGGGGAGCTGGAGTGGAATGCCTCGAAGTGGGACCCGGATCGGTCAAGGACTTCGCCATCGACCTGGGACCAGTGGGGGATGCGGGACTGCTCGTGGTGCACCAGGGACCCGAAGGAGACTGGATTTCAGCTCGTCTTCGACACCGGGAATGGTCCGCCTCCTTTCCCCTGGTGCCAGCCTCTCTGTCGCCCTGTTCATCGCCCCAGCTCCGACTTTGCCCTAAAGGAGCATCAGCAATCTGGATCCAAGGCGCGGGCCGGGAAAGGGCCCTGATGCTGGCTGAGAGCGTGTATTAGAATTCCCTCCAGGCACGAGTCAGGCTCGGCAGGATCCGGGCTATGCCAGAAGCTGTTTGGAGAAGTGCTCCACTGCATAGGGCAGCCACCGATGACCGGGCAGGTCGCGGCTGAGGTAGCCCATGTGGCCACCGCAAGACTCGATACGGAGGTGCACTGAAGAGGAGAGGTTCGCCCCTGCCGTGTTCTGCCAGGGAATGAATGGATCATCCTTGGCCATGAGGAGGACCGTGGGCACGGTGATCTTGGAGAGGTGAGGTCGGGCGGAACACCGGGCATAGTAGTCATCCGCATTCCGGAAACCGGCGGCCTTGGCGGTGTAGGCGTCGTCAAACTCGCGCAGGCTCATGAGTGGCCAGGTGCGGTAGATGTCAGGTATGAGGTCCTCCTCTATGCGTTGGCGGATGGCCTTGCGACAGCGTTTGATGAACCGGAGTTCGTACAGGCGGCTGAGACCGCTGTGGATGGAGTGGGAGCAGGCATCCAGGTCCACGGGTGGATTCACGGCAATGGCCGCGTCGGGCTGGGCCGCAGGCTCCGGCAGCCCGCCACCCAGGTTCAGCAACAGGGCGTTGGCGGAAAGGGAATAGGCCACGGCCAACTGGCGAAGCCCTGGGTGGCGTTCCCGGGCCGCGGCGAAGGCAGCACCCAGGTCGTCTCCCGAACCGCTGTGGTAGGGCCTCCTTGCCAATCCGCGACCCTCGCCGCAACCCCGGTGGTTCACGGTCCAGACGTGGTGGCCCAGATTCCTCGCAAGGGCCACTGTGCGGCGCACGTAGTGGGCCTGGTCGTCACCGCCCAGGCCGTGGAAGACTAGCGTCAGCACATTGGTTTCACCCGGGTAGTGGAGTCCGGCGAGCAGGTCGCCGTCGCACAGCGGGATTCTGAAAGATGTGGAGGGGTAGGCCGGGGATTCTCCCGGCAGGTAGTTGCCGAGAATGGTTTGCAGATGCCCGGAGGACGCCCACCATGGGGCGCGGCAGGGGAGGGGTGGCGGAGCCAGCTTCAGCACCTGCCAAGTCTGACTGAAACCGACTCAGTCGTTCCGTTTGAACACCTGCTTGTACGTAAACGGATTGTCGAGCTTGGGGTGGGCGTAGGTCACCTGGAGGGCCAGGGAGGTCCCGTCCTTCCTCATGGAGTAGACGTATTTCAGGGTATAGCCATCCCCAGTGAGGGTCTGAATCATCGTTGGTCCGTTCCTGGTGAGGGTGGCCTTGAATTTTTCATCGTCGCTGCGTTTCCAATCGGCCTCGGTGCCATCAGCTGGAGTATCGATGGGGCGTTCCTTCCCCAAGGTGACGGAGAAACTGTCACCCGCCAGGATGTCCAGCTTGTTGAAGCTGCGGCAGGCTGACTGGATCTTCTTCTTCCAGAACAACTTCAGGGCGAAGTTCTGATCCTTGAGATGGGCCTCGATCTGCTCGTCGATCTGGTCGCTTTGTGCAGCATGAAGGGTCCATTCTCCGTCCCAATCGATCTTCAATTCCTTGCCAGCCTCGACCGTTTTCGAGACGGGTTTGACCTTCTGGGCAGGGACGGGAATGGCTAGCAGACAGGGGAGAAGAAGTGTCAGCGCACGCATGGTGACTCCTGGAGCGATGGATGGAGACTACGCCCCCAAGTCGACTTGGGGAAGGTCCTGATGTGATCCCTGTAACAAAGGTGCGGTTCTCTGAGAGTCAGTGCGGATCAGGAGGTGTAATCTGAAGGAAATTCAGCCCGAGAACACAAGGGCACTCAAACCAGGGAGTGTGGCCATGAGCCGTAAGCAGGAAGCCCTCGACTACCATTCGCAGGGACGGAAGGGAAAGATCGAGGTGGTGGCCACAAAACCTTGCTCCACAGCCCGCGACCTGGCCAATGCCTACTCTCCGGGTGTGGCGGAACCGTGCCTGGAGATCGAGAAGAACCCGGAAGACGCCTACAAGTACACCGCCAAGGGCAACCTGGTGGCCGTCATCTCCAATGGCACGGCCGTGCTGGGGCTCGGCAACATCGGCGCCCTGGCCGGCAAGCCGGTCATGGAGGGGAAAGGTGTCCTCTTCAAGCGGTTCGCCGACATCGATGTGTTCGACATCGAGGTGGATGAATTGGATATCGACAAGTTCTGCCAGGTGGTGAAGGCGCTGGAGCCCACCTTCGGCGGCGTGAACCTCGAGGACATCAAGGCCCCCGAGTGCTTCGAGATTGAAACCCGCTTGAAGAAGGAGATGAACATCCCCGTCTTCCATGACGACCAGCACGGCACGGCCATCATCAGCACGGCCGCCTTGATGAACGCCTGCGAGATCGTCGACAAGAAGATGGAGGACATGAAAGTCGTGTTCAGCGGCGCCGGCGCCTCCGCCATCGCCTGCGCGAACATGATGATCAGCGCCGGAGTCAAGCTGGAGAACCTCTGGCTTTGCGATACCAAGGGGCTGGTCTACACGGGCCGGACCGAGGGGATGAACGTCTACAAGGAGCGCTTCGCCAAGCCCAGCGACTGGCGCACCCTGGCGGATACCATCGTGAGCGCGGATGTGTTCGTGGGCTGTTCCAGCAAGGGTGCGTTGACACCTGAGATGGTCCTGAGCATGGCCAAGCAGCCCATCGTTTTCGCCCTCGCCAACCCTGACCCCGAGATCGACTACCACCTGGCGAAGGCCACCCGCTCTGACATCATCATGGCCACGGGCCGCAGCGACTTCCCGAACCAGGTGAACAACGTCCTCGGCTTCCCCTTCATCTTCCGCGGCGCCCTCGACGTGCGGGCATCCGAGATCAACGAGCCCATGAAGCTGGCCGCCGCCAAGGCCCTCGCCGCCCTGACCCGGGAGGAAGTGCCGGAGTCCGTGGTGAAGGCCTATGCCGGGCAGAAGTTCAGCTTCGGCCCCGAGTACATCATTCCGAAGCCCTTCGATCCCCGCGTGCTGCTCTGGGTGGCCCCGGCCGTTGCCAAGGCCGCCATGGACACCGGCGTCGCCCGGCAACCCATTGCTGACATGAATGCCTACAAGGAGCGCCTTGAAGGGCTGCAGGGCCGCAGCAAGGACGTGATCCGGAGCGTGATCAACCGGGCCAAGGCCGATCCCAAGCGCGTGGTTTTCCCGGAAGGCGAGCATCCGCTGATCCTGCAGGCTGTTTCTCAGATGGTGGAGGAGGGCATCTGCCAGCCCATTCTTCTGGGCGATTCCGCCAAGATCAAGGCTGTGGCTGCCAGTCGCAGCATTGGATTGGACGGCGTCGAGATCCTGGATCTCAATGCGGTGCCCTGGCGCCAGGAGGCCGAAAAAGCCCTCTATGAACTGCGGAAGCGGCGAGGCGTCACCCCCTTTGAAGCAGATCGCCTGCTCCAGCGCCGGATCTACCTCGGCGCCATGATGTGCCGTATGGGTAAGGCAGATGGCCTCATCGCTGGCCTGACCATGTACTACCCCGACTGCATCCGGCCCTGTCTTGAGGTGATCGGGACCCGCAAGGGTGTTAAAAGGGTCTGCGGCGTCTATACGATGGTGCTGAAGAACCGCGTCCTGTTCTTCGCCGACACCACCATGAACATCGAACCCAACCACGAGGATCTCGCGGAGATCGCCCTCCTCACGGCGGGCCTGGTGAAGGACACCTTCAACATGGAACCGAAGGTGGCCATGATCTCCTTCTCCGACTTCGGCAGCGTGGAACACCCCCTGGTCCGCAAGGTCCAGAAGGCCGTCGAGATCGTGAGGGCCGCCCGTCCCGACTTGAAGTGCGACGGTGAGATGCAGGCCGACACCGCACTCGGTGAAGGCATCCTGGCCGAGGACTATCCCTGGGTGGACCTGCCAGGTGGTCCGAACGTGCTGATCTTCCCCGACCTCACCAGCGGCAACATCGCCTACAAGCTGGTGCAGCGGTTGGCGGGCGCCGAGGTCATCGGCCCCATCACCTGCGGCATGGCCGCACCAGTCCACGTCCTGCAGCGGCACAGCGATCTCAATGACATCATCCATCTCACGGCGCTTACCGTCGTTGAAGCCCAGCAGAAGTAAGGCTTCAGTCTTGAGTCTTCAGTGCGCGGGGGCCGAGTGGCCCCCGCTTTTCAGTTTGGACAGGTTCCTAGGGACGGGCTGGCAGTGGCTGCATGAGTTGGTGCACGGCCGCCTCGATGCTGAGGGGGGTCCCATCGGGGGCCTTGTCTTTGACGTTGAGGTTCGCCTCGCCCTGCCATACGGTAAGGCCTGTCTTCCGGTCCTCTAGCTGGACGATGACTGCGAAGCTCCTGTGGCTGGTTCCCTCTTTCCCGGCCAGTGAAGTTCCACTGCCTCCTGGTCCGCCGCGCCCTCCCGCGTGATGACCCTCGCCGGATCCTTCCCCATGTGGTGAGCTGGGGGAACCACCCTTGTTCCCCTCGGGTGCAGCCCCCGCCAGGACGTAGACGGCGACCCATAGATCCGCCGCCGAGGCAGTCGCAGACTGGTAATTTCGCGATTCCAGTTCATTCAATGCGGCCCTGAGGTGGAGATCGGGGTTGAGGGGACGCATGCCTTCCCTGATGACGATCCGATCCTTCCGTGGATCAGGGGCCACGGACATGTACGAGACGGTCCGAAAGGCTGGATCCACCTCATAGACAAATCGGGGCTTGGAACACCCCGGCGCCATGCACAGCAAGGGAAGGACAAGTAAAGGCCAGGGTTTCGGAATCCGCATGTCTGAAGAATGCCTCAATGTATTTGGGTGTTCCTCAGGATTGTTGGAGCTGTGCGAGCCAGGCCTGGATCTCGGGGTCCGGGTCGGGGCTCAGACGCAGGGCTTCGCGGAGGTCGCTCAGGGCGGGGCCGGCCTCGTCGCGCTGGAGGTGGATGAAGGCCCGTTCCTTGTGGACCCTGGGGTTGCCCGGATCAAGCAGAATGAGGTGGGTGCCGGTCCAGAGGGCTTCCTCCCAATCCTCCGCGTGCATGAAACGCAGGTGAAGGTTCCGGACCAGCCGGATAAGCGTTTCCCGATCGCTGGCGGGGCGGAGCATGTTCCGGTGGAAAGCCACCCGCCCGGCGGTTGCGGATTTCACCAGTTCCGCGCCGCCTTCCTCTCCCACTGGGCGCCCTTTGTGGAAGGGATCGAAGCAGAGGAGGCCGAAATCGTTGCGCAGGGCCGCGATGAAGTGTCCGGGAAGCCCCACTCCCACGGCGTCGAAGCCCATGCGGCGCGCCAGATCCACCCACAAGATCGAGAGGGTGATGGGCAGGCCCTTCCGACGGGCGAGGACCGCCGGAAGCAGGGCATTGAGGGGATCATCGTAGGTCTCCCGATCCCCCTCGAAGCCTAGTTCGACGAAGAGCAGATGGTTCAGGGCCTCGATGGCCTTGTGGGTGTTCCAGGGAAGCGGCATTCGTCCCGCGAGGGTGAAGGCCCACTCGTTCAGTTCCATGGACACGTGGTGGGGGTCGGGCTCATCCAGCGCGGGGGCCACGGCGTGTACCGCCCCCTCCGCCAGGTTCCGGCAGTCTGGATCGTCCCGGAGGTATTCGAGGAGCGACATCAGGCCCGCCGGCGGATCACAGACCGCGCCACGAGTGTCAGAACCACCAGGGCGAGAGCCCCCCAGGTCCAGAGCTGCCAGGTACTTGTGGCAGCCTGGACCTTGCGAGCCTCCTCGGCCTTGCGGGCGTTCTCTTCGATGGAGACCTTGGACTGGACTTCACGGGCTTCCTTCACGGCTTTCTGCGCCGAATCCCTGGAGGCCTGGAGCTCCTTGACGGCCGGGTCCTGTTCCTCCTCGACGCCCAGCACCCCGACCTTGTTCTTTGGTTCTGATTGGGTCTGGAACCTCACCGGCACGGTGGCGCCATCATCATCGGTGGAAGTCGAGGACTGACCGTCGTCGATGGATTCGGCAAGGGCCTGGATGTCCTCGCGCAGGCCCTCCAGCACATGGTTTTGGTGGTGGAGCTGGGCGCCCTGGATCCAGAGGAGCCCCAGCTGGAGGGCGAGCAAGGTCGGGATGGTCCATCGAAGGGAAGAGCGGCGCACTAGGGCTCCCTGTAAGAGTGGCGCATCAGGCCTCCCTCCCAAGGATAAACAAAGTCCGGTCATCGCGGTTCTGCGTATCGAATGCCGCCACATCATTGAAGAGGGCTTCGCAGGCGGCCCTGGGGCTGCCCGTGGCCCAGAGGCGGCGCAGCTGGGCGCTGAGGCGGCCCAGGCCGTAGAGCTCGCCCTCCCGGTTCATAGCCTCAGACAGCCCGTCGCTGTAGAGCACCATCCAGTTTCTGGGAGGAAGGATGCCTTCGATCACTTCCCAGTCGCAAGCCCCGGCAGGCCGCACCCCCAGGCCTCGCCCATGGGGAGTCACCTCCGTGGTTCCCTCCTCGTCCAGGTCCCCAAGCAGCAGGGCGCCAGGGTGGCCGGCCCGCGCCAGACGGTAGTGCCCCGCATCATCCCATTCAAGGAGGATGAGGGTGAGGAAACCCCGGGAGCCGAGGAGCTGGCGTAGGGTCTGGTCCAGGGAATGGAGGATTTTCTCCAAGCCCTGGTCCTCCCGCTGGGTGGCCTGCTCAAGCAGAGCCGTGGCCTGAGCCATGTAGAGGGCCGCAGCTAGGCCCTTTCCGCAGACATCGCCCACGGCCGCGAGCCAGGTGCCACTGGGGCGCCGCTTCACAAAGAGCAGGTCGCCACCGGTCTCCTGGGCAGGCTCGAGGCGCAGGGCCACCTGGAAACCGGGAATAGGCGGCACCTGTGATGTGACCAGGCCCTCCTGGATGCGCCGGGCCGTTTCCAAATCCTGGCTTAAGCGCTCCTGGGCCACCAGTCGCTGGTGCATCACGGCCGTCTCCAGTACCTGGCCCGCGGCCAGGGCCACTTCGCGCAAGAGTTCGCGGTCTTCACGACCATAGTTCAGTTCCGCGTACTTGCCCCCGAGCAGGACCACGCTGTGGGGGTGGTCCCCGGCAAGGATGAGGAGCATCAGTTGCGCTTCCAGCGCGTCCACATGCGCCCGGACCGTGCCGCCCTGCTCGCCGATCCAATCGGCCTCCTCGCTACCCAGGCCCAACACCAGTTCGCGGTTCTCACGGGCGAGCCGGAGCAGGCCCGGAGGGAGGCGGAGAGGCTGAGGCGGGAAGTGGATCCTGCGCTCGTCACGATCCGAGGCTTCGGCAGCAGGCAAAATTAATTGCCTGCCTTCGATGGGCAGGATCTCCAGCAACTGGGGCTGGAAGGCCTCCCCGAGGGCGCGACGCAGGGACTTGATCAGCGAGTCCTCGCTGAACCGCTTCCGGGGCTCACGGACGGCGCTGAGAGCGATCTCGCGGGTGCTGGAGAAGTCCCGGCGGAAACGACGCCGGATACCCTTCAACAGGCTTCTCAGGGCCCAGCCGAGGGGCAGGGCCAGGAGGCCGATGAGGGCTCCCGCCCAGCCAGGCGGAATGGCGGACAGGTGGGAGAAGGCCCAGGCCAGGCCGGCCAAGTAGACTGCCACCGTAAGCGCCAGGATGGCCATGTAAGAGACCCAGCGGAGCAGCACCTTCTGCACATCGAAGAGTCCGTGGCGGAAGATGGCGTAGGCGAAGCTGAGGGGCAGCAGCGGCGCCGGGAGCATGAAAATGAAAACCTGCCTGCGGAAGAGGAGGCTGTCGCTGAACTTTGCCTGGAGGATGGTCCAGGCCAGCAGGTCGAGGCAGAGGGCGGCGGTTACGATCAGGGAGGGCAGCAGGGCCTTCCGGAGGCTGTCGGGCGCCCGGAAAGTGCCCCCGATGAAGAATCCGAGGCCCGTGAGGGAGGCTGCGACATAGAGGGGGATGGGAAGGTAGCCAAAGGCGGTGAGCAGGGCGCGAACGACACCTTCCGGCGGTGTCCCCGCTGGCGTCCTCAGCACTCCGTCTCCGGCGAGCGCCCAGAGACGCACGAGCACCTGCACGAGGGACAGCATGGCGAAGCTGCCATAGACCCACCGGAGGAGCCGCCGATTCTTCCGCCATTCATAAGGGTGTGGGAAGCGAAGGAAGAAGTGGACCCAGAGCGGAGGCAAGAGTGCGGAGGCCACACCGGCCATGAGGGTAACGAGGAGAGCCATGGCCGTGGGTGGGTTGCCAGAGAGGGAGGCCCCTGACATCAGCAGGGCCACTGCGGCCAGGTAGAAGAAGTGGCGCGAGGATTTCCGCTCGGGAGTAGAGATCACGACGAGGAGGCCGATGGCCCAGGCGAGGATGCCGTTTGCCAGCAGGGCCAGCTGAATCCTGTCCAGGGGCTTCACCAGGCGGACCGGCAGGAGGATCTGACGGTCCTGGCGCTTCACCGAATAGATCAGGATGGTGCCTTCCGGTTTCCCGTTGATGAAGCGCTGGGCCTTCAGCGTGCCTTCCAGGGTGGGCTCGTAAGTCCGCCCCTGGATCTTCACCAGCTCATCACCCTCAAGCAGACCAGCCTCTTCCGCCACGCCGTCCGGCAGGATCTCCCGGATGACGATCTTCCCGTTCTCCACCCTCCAGGAACACTGGTCATCCGATCCCGCATAGATCCACTGGTTGAGGGCGAAGGACCCCAGAGCCAGCGTCAGGCAGGTGAAACTGATCCACAGCAGACGCCATCGGATGCGTTTCAGGTAGGGATTCATGGAGCCTTTGTGAAAGAATGCCCGGATGGAGCGGATCTCGCGGAATGACAGGGCCTGCTGGGTGCTGGTGGGCGGAAGGCGGCGGCTGGGCCGGGCCCTGGCAGAGGATCTGGCCCGGGATCACGACCTGGTGCTGACCAGTTCAGAGCCTTGGGACGGGGAAGCCTGGGTGGATGAATTGTCGAAGACGGCGCGGATCCGGGCGCTTCAGTGGGATGCCGAACACCCGGAGCTCGTTTCCCGCATGATGGCAGATCTGAACACGTTGAAGGTCGAGGGCTGGGTTATTTCCGGGGCCGTTATTCTGGCGGGGACCTTCCCTGAAAGTGCCATCGGTACCTGGACCCTAGAAGGCCTCGATTCCACCTGGAGGATGAATCTGGGCTTCCCATTCCTCTGTGCCCAGGCCCTCGCACCCCATCTCATCGAAGG
>CAIXHJ010000200.1 GCA_903919165.1 uncultured Holophagaceae bacterium | reverse complement strand
CGGGTGTCGCTGCTGGCGTAGTAGATGAGCAGCCGATCCTCGTCGGCGATGGCGCCATTACAGAAGATCACGTTGGACACGTCACCCACGCGCTCTTCGCCCATGGGGGCGATGAGGTAGCCACCAGGGGAGGCGATCACTTTGCCAGGTTCCTTCAGATCGCTCAGCAGGGCGTAGACCACGTAGCGCAGCCCCGCAGCGGTGTTGCGCACGCCATGCACGATGTGCAGCCAGCCCTTGGCAGTCTTGATGGGCGTGGCGCCGGCCCCGTTCTTTACTTCCTTGATGGTGTGGTAGGTCTTGGGATCCATCAGGATCTCTTCATCCACTTTCGCCGGAGACATGGAATCGGAGAGCCCCCAGCATATGCCGCCACCGCTGCCGGTATCGATGAAGCCGTCTTGGGGACGGGTGTAGAGCATGTACTTGCCGTTCACGTATTCCGGGTGCAGCACGACGTTGCGCTGCTGTGAACCCTTGGTGGCCAGATCCGACAGGCGCTCCCAGTTCTTGAGGTCCTTGGTGCGCATGATGCCGGCGGCGGCCACGGCGCTGGAGGTATCGCCCTTGGGAACATCAGGATCCTTGCGCTCGGAGCAGAAGATGCCGTAGATCCATCCATCCTCGTGAGCCGTGAGGCGAGTGTCATAGAGATTGGTGTCCGGATTGGAGGTCTCGGGCGTGAGGATGGGTTCTGCATCGAAGGTCCAGTTGTGGATGCCGTCCTTGCTGCGCGCCAGGGCGAAGAAGCTCTTGCGATCCCAGCCTTCGGTGCGGACGATGAGGATGTATTCGCCGTCTAACTTGATGGCACCCGCGTTGAAAGCCACATTGATGCCAAGCCGTTCCATGAAGAAGGGATTAGTAGCGGGGTTGAAGTCATAGCGCCAAGTGAGGGGCGCGTGCTCCGCTGTGAGGATTGGATACTTGTAACGGGTGAAGATGCCGTTACCGGGCAGCACCGGCTCGTTGTGGCGTGCCAGCAGTTTCGCGTAACCGCGTTCGACGGCCGCCCTCCGGGTGGCGTAGATGGTTGCTTTCGTCATGCTTAGCTCCTGTGCGGCTACCAACCCAGACGGGTCTTCAACTCCGCGCCGAGCAAGGCGGCCATCTGGGTATGGGGGATGAAGTTGACCGAACGTTCCTTTGTCGGACATTTTGCGGATGCGATTCGGTGAAAGCAAAATGGCGCTTGAAACGACTACCTACTGGAGGTAATCACCAGAACGCCCGTGGGCTTCTCCGAGAGGAGCGTGATCCCCGTGCGGTTTGTCCCCATGACCGGCAAGGCCGATCAGAGCCAGTAGCGCTTCGCGCCGGCCACTGTTCGCTCCTTGCGACTGTCGAGGCCATCTTCAACCGGGGTACGCTCGGCCGGAACGACAACCTCCGCCACCCCGATGTCTTACCTGTTCAGGAATCCCTTAGGACTTCGCTTTCTTAGAAGGTTCCGCCTTGCCAGAACTGTTGAGGGCGACCGCTTTGCGAACCAGCGCCTTGAAGGCGGACTCG
>CAIXHJ010000199.1 GCA_903919165.1 uncultured Holophagaceae bacterium | reverse complement strand
GGAACCAGTGTTCATTGAGGCACTCGTCCCGGAAGCGCCCATTGAAGCTCTCGCAGGTGCCATTCTGCATGGGCTTCCCCGGCTGGATGAAGTGGTGTCGAATCCTGCGCTGGTAGCACCACTGGTCGAATACCCGACTGGTGAACTCCGGATAGTTGTCCGTGGCGATGACCTCCGGCCTGCCCCTTTCGTGGATGATCCGGTCCAGGACCCGCCCTACCCGAAGACCCGGCAGGCTGGTGTCGATCTCGATGGCCAGGCACTCCCGGGTGAAGGTGTCGACCACGTTCAGGGCCCGCAGCGCCCGGCCATCGGCTAGGTGTAAGTGCCAATCAGGTTGTTCACCCGAGATCTGGGAAGCTGTTGTTACCACACACCAGTTTCTAGGAGGCTCGGGTGAACCTTCATAGTCGAGCAAAGTCCTGCCCCTTCAGTCGAGCCCTATTTGTTCAGAGGGTTCTTTCAGGGATGTCCGTCATCCAAGCCTCGGTGATGGCCGGGTTCAGCGAGCGGACAGGTCACAAGTGGCTCAAACGCTACCGGGAGGAGGGAAACCCGGGCCTTCGGGATCGGTCCAGCCAGCCTCATCGCCTGGCCCGAAGCCACGAGCTTGGCCTCGTCGTCGAGGCCGTAGGTCGAAGACGGCGGGGCCAAGCGGCGATCCGGATCGCCTCGGAACTGGGCCTTCCCCGTTCCACGGTGGGGTTCTGGCTCCGGAAGGCCGGGATTGCCAGTCCATCTGCCCTCCAGGAGAAGGAACCGCCGAACCGTTACGAGCATGAAGCTCCAGGCGACCTGCTGCACCTGGACACCAAGAAACTCGCGAACTTCCACTATGTGGGCCATCGCGCCACAGGCATTCGCCACGATAAGAGCCGTGGCGCAGGCTACCAGGTA
The DNA here is from genome assembly GCA_903919165.1 of uncultured Holophagaceae bacterium. Lineage (GTDB taxonomy): Bacteria > Acidobacteriota > Holophagae > Holophagales > Holophagaceae > Geothrix. The sequence goes on along the minus strand of CAIXHJ010000199.1, from coordinate 911 downwards.
CTCCACGTCTGCAACGACGACCACTCCAGGGCCTGTTACATGGAGGTGCTGCCGGACGAAAAGAAGGTCACCACGGCCTCTTTCCTTCAGAGAGCGCTTTTGCACTTCCAGGCCCAGGGCGTCCAGATAAGGAAGCTGCTGACGGACAACGGGTCGCCCTACCGTTCCAAGGAATTCAAGGCCATGCGGGAAGCCTATGGGCTCAAGCACAGCCGCACTCGGCCCTACCGCCCCAGAACCAACGGCAAAGCCGAACGTCTCATCCAGACTGCACTCAAGGAATGGGCCTACGGTCCCACCTGGCAGAGTTCAGAGGAAAGAAACCAGGCGCTCAGCGCCTGGCTCCACTTCTACAATCACCACAGGCCTCATTCGGCCTTGGGTGGTCAGCCCCCAGTCACAAGGCTGAACAACCTCGTTGGCAACGACAACTAGTGTGGATAAAAGCAGCGTGGGCATGGCACCCATCAAGATACTATCCGACAAGTCCGACATACTTGCATGCGGTGAAAACGCCCGGCTGGAAGTATCGGACAAGGTCGATGAGCGTCTGGTCTTTATGCACGTATGCGGCAAGGTCGGCGTAGGTCTTGGATGCCTTGCAGAGCAGCACGACCTCCGCGCCGGCGACGGCTTCGGGCGGCGTGGGGCGCATCAGCGAGGCTATGTGCGGCAGGTGCTGCTGCACGAACATCAGATTGCTGCCGAATATCTTTCTGGTTCTGCCCCCTCTGGAACCAGCGTCAAATCGGCACCCTATAATGCCTATGGCGATGGGGTGCATGACGATACCGCTGCGATCAACGCCTGCATCGCGGCAGTTGCCGGGACTGGCGGAACAGTCGTCGTTCCTGCTGGCACCTACATGATTAATCCCAACGCGAAGTCGTGGCGGGGCCTAATGATGGGGT
>CAIXHJ010000198.1 GCA_903919165.1 uncultured Holophagaceae bacterium | reverse complement strand
CGAAGCCCTGCCCCTTGGCCTGGGCCTTCATATCCGCCGGGGTTTCCTTGGCATGGGTATCCACCTCGGTGGCGTTGATGGCGAGGACGGCGACCTTGCCGGCGTAATTTCTGGCATAGGCGTTGACGCGGGCCTGTGTGGCCATCACGTAGGGACACTCTGTGCTGAGGAATACCACCATCAGGGAAGTGGAGGATTCGGGTCCATGCACCTTCCCATCGGTGCCTGGGAGGCTGAAGGCAGGGCAGGCATCGCCGAGCTTCAGGCCTGCAGGCGCCTGCGCCACAAGAACTGAAGCAAGAAAGAGACAAACCAGGAGGCGGTTCAGCGGGACCTCCATTTAATGCTGCAGCCCATGCTTGGATACTGGGTCTCCAGGGGTTCCCGTCCTGAAAGGACGCCATCGATGGCCTCCTTCAAATCCTGGCGGGTGACATGGGCGGCGTCCTTCCAGTTGTCATCCAGGCGTCCCCGGTAACTCAGGCGTCGGTGAGGATCGTAGAGAAAAAAGTCCGGTGTGCACGCGGCGCCCAGGGCCCGTGCCACGGATTGTTCCTCGTCCCACAGATAGGGAAACACGTAGCTCTTGGCCTTGGCGCGCCCGCGCATGGCTTCGAAGCTGTCATCCGGATAGGCCACGGCGTCATTCGAGTTGATGCCCACCACCGAGCAACGCCCGGCGTAGGCCTTCGCCAGCGCATTGAGCCGATCATCGATGGACTGCACATAGGGACAGTGGTTGCACATGACCACCACCAGCAGGGCCGGCGTATGAAAGTCGTGCAGCGACCAGAGCCGCCCATCCACGCCCGGGAGCGTGAAGTCCGGACAGGCCGAGCCGAGCGGAACCATGGTGGATTCCATGAGTGCCATGGGTACCTCCGGGATGCTTCTCTCTAATCGTACGCCGGTGATCAAGGGCTGATTTTCGCTCTGTCATTTTTTTGACTTGACCCTCAGACCCCTGCATCTAGGCTATTTCCAGTTAACGGACTTATGACGCAACTCCCACGCCTTCACTGGTCCACCCTCGGGGACGATACCGGGGGGCTGGAGCATCGGTGGGCGGCGCTGTGGGATGTGACCCTTGATCGTGGGGCCTCTCCAGCACTGGCGCCGCGGAATGCGGACCTGTGGGTGATCAGCGCCAAGGGTGCCTGGCCGCCGCCGGAACTGAACCGCATGATGGCCGAAGTGGCGGCCCTGCCCATTCTGCTGGGGCTGAAGCCGGACGCGCCATCCCTGGACCCCAAGGCCCTGGCGGAGTGGGGATCCCTCGGATCAGTGCGCTGGGGCCTGCTGGGTCCGGAACCTCCCCTGCCAGGCCTGCGCCCGCGCTCCGGAATCACGACGCAACTCAGTGTTTCGCAGGCCCTGGCGCTAGGCCTGGTGGGTACCAGCCCGGCCATGCAGGACGTGCTGGCCCGCGCCCGCGCTGCGGCCGCCACCCGTGCCACGGTGCTGCTGCTGGGGGAAAGCGGCACCGGCAAGGAGGTCATCGCCCGGGCCATCCACCGCATGGGTGCCGATTCCACAGCACCATTCGTGGCTGTCCATTGCGGTGCCATCCCGGAGAATCTGCTGGAATCCGAACTCTTCGGCTACAACAAGGGGGCCTTCACGGATGCCCGCAAGGATACACCTGGCAAGTTCCGTGAGGCCCACGGCGGGACCATTTTCCTCGACGAAGTGAGCACCATGCCCCTGGGGGCCCAGGTGCGCCTGCTGCGCGTCCTGCAGGAACGCGAGGTGCAGCCCCTGGGCGGCGGCGCTCCGGTGAAGGTGGATGTGCGCGTGGTGACGGCTTCCAATGTGGACCTGTGGACCAAGGTGCAGGACGGGAGCTTTCGCGAGGACCTGTTCTACCGTCTCGAGGTAGTGCCCATCACCATGCCCCCACTACGGACGCGTCGGGAGGAGGTTCCCTTCCTGGTCCAGCACTTCCTCAACCGCAAGGCCCGTGAGCACGGTCTCTACCCCAAGGCTCTGCACCCCAGCGTGGATCCCCTGCTCATGTCCCTGTCCTGGCCCGGCAATGTGCGCCAGCTGGAGAACGCCATCGAGCGAGCCATCGTGCTTTCAGGAACCCGCCCCGTGCTCACGCGCGAGGACTTCGCCTTCCTGGCCGAACGGATGGGAGAGACACCTTCAACAGAGACAGCGCCGAAGATCGGCCTCCCCTCCGTTCCTTCTGATGCCTTTGCCTCGCAACCCTCTGCGGCCTTCGGAATGGACCTGCCGGCCGAAGGGCTGGATCTCAACCGGGTGGTATCAGACATGGAAAAGGCATTCATGCTCCAGAGCCTTGCCATCACCCAAGGCAACAAGAAGCGCGCCGCCGACCTCCTGGGCCTCAAGCGCACCACCTTTCTCGAGAAGATGAAGCGGCTGGATCTTGAGGATGCGGAATCGGCCGAGGCGATGGAGTAGCCTTCGCAGGCCGGCGTTTGTAAACAAACACGGGGGGACGTTTATCCCCCCGTGTCATTTCCCCCCAACGCTCCACTCACCACGGCATTCTGGCCTGCCGCATTCATTGAGTGCGGAACCGGGACGGATGGTTCCCGAGGGGGGCCTGTTAATCTTGACCCATGGCGAGCGCAGCACATCTGAGGTGGAAACTGGAGGTTCCTGACCGGCAGGAGGAGGCCCTTTGCGCATGGCTAGAAGGGAGGGGCTCAGCCGCCTTCTACCGCGAGGCCGACTCACCTAAAGCCTGCCATGTCTATTTTTCACCAGAAATCCCCCCCCCGGAACCGACAGGTCTAAGGGCCTTCCCAGGTGTCTGCCTCATCGAGGCCGAAACCTTCGGTGATGAGGACTGGGTGGCCAAGAGCCGTGAGGGTTTCGGCGCCTTTGAAGTGGGCTCGCGCTTTCATGTTCGACCTCACTGGGATGAGACGCCAGGACCTGCCAATCGAATCGACCTGGTGGTGAACCCGGGGCTGGCCTTCGGGACCGGTGGCCACGAGACCACGCGGCTCTGTATGGAACTGCTGGAGGAGTTGTCGGTGGAGGGTCGGCTCAAAGGCCCTGTCCTCGACATTGGGGCGGGCACGGGCATCCTGTCGCTGGCGGCCTTCCTGCTGGGGGGGCGTGGGCTCACGGCCTTCGACATCGATCCTGACTGCGGCCCGGCCATGGATGAATTCATCAAGCTGAACGCCCATCTTGTGGAGGGCGTCCAGCCCTACGAGAGCTTCGTCGGTACCCTGGACCATCCGCGGGTGGCAGGCCCCTATGCGGGCCTTCTGGCCAACATCCTGCTGGAGACCATCCAGGATCTTCTGCCGCGCATGGCGGAGGTATCCGCCCCCGGCGGCTGGCTCGTGGCCAGCGGCATCCTGGCCGAGCGCACGGACGAGGCCCTGGTGAGCCTCGCCTCCCATGGATTCAAGCCGGAGAAGGTGCTGCGGGAAGGCCAATGGATCGCCATCTTGGCTGAACGAGTTCCCTCATGAGCCGCGCGGAACGCCCCATCGGGGTCTTCGATTCGGGCATCGGCGGGCTCACAGTCATCCACGCCCTACGCCAGCTGCTGCCTCAGGAGGATTTGGTCTACCTCGGGGATACGGCGCGGCTGCCCTATGGCACCAAGAGCCACCGCACCATCGAGCGATACACCCTGCAGATG
>CAIXHJ010000197.1 GCA_903919165.1 uncultured Holophagaceae bacterium | reverse complement strand
GCAGGACACATACGGGAGCAACCAACCGGGATTTTCAACCACGGAAAGGACAGACAGGGTGTCGTTCTTGCCAAAGCTTGCTTGGTAGAAGGTCTTGCCCTCGTACCGCAGCGGCTGGTTCATGTAGATGAGCACTTCGCGGGACTCCTGCCGCGAGGGGTTCACCACCTGGACCAGGCTGGAGAAGTTCTTGGGGATGTCGGTGCCTGGATAGACGTCATGGCGGAACTGCTTCAGCGTGAAGGCGTAGGGCAGGTACTGGCGGCGCAGCCGCATCGAAAGGACATAGTTGTGCCCCTCGTGGATGAAGGACTGGGGGGCGCCCAGGGCAACCGAGGTCAGCCAGGTGCCGTAACTGCGGCCTCCGACTACCGGCTCGACAAAGGCCGAGGTCTGATTCATTTCGTTGTCAGCGGAAACCACGGGCTTCTCGACAACGGATGCGCCAGTGCCTACACCCGCTGTGGCCATGGACGGCGGCGCGCCAGGTTCCAGGTTGCTCAGTTCAGCATTGGGGAAGAACCGCTTCACGTTCAACGCGATCGGCGTGCCCGGAATCACGATGGAACCGCCCTTGGCCAGCAGGGTGTCGGGCACCGAGTAGACCTCGTCCCAGGCGGGATCGGTGACATCGATGATGGCCAACTCGGTATTCTTGTAGCTCTGGACGTAGTTGACGGTCTGGCCCACCTCGATGGACATGTTGGTGTCCACCTGCATCATGCCGGCCACGAATTCGCCCGCGAAGAGGATCACCAGCCCACAGTGGACCAGCCAAATCCCGGCCTTCTGCCACGAGAGCTTGATGTCCAGGGTCTTGGCGATGAGGTTGAGCGTGAGGAGCAGGCCCACCAGGGCGCCCCCCGGGAACACTGGGATGGGAAAGGGCAGCCCAGAGAACTGCCGCCGCACGATGAAACTGCGCATGTAGGCGTTCACGGCGCCCTGGGTGCCCATCTCAACCTGAGCCAGGGTGCAGAGCACCACGAGGCACATGAGAAGCACGAGCAGGACGATGGTCAGCTGGAAGGACTTGAAGAAAGCCCCGATCCGGGAAGCGATGGTCTTAATCAAGGCGGACACTCCCCAGGATGGTCATGAAATCAGGCTTGGCCTTGGCCACGGGGTCGGCGTCCCCGGTCATCTTCAGGAACCAGGTGTTGCCGTCGGGCGTGCTGATGTAGCCGGCCACGAGGCGGCTCTTGATCTGGCCCTCACTGGTGAAATCGTAGACGTTCAGGGCCCCGGCCCTGGTCTTGATCGAGGTGCGGGCCTTGGTGATGCCAGGCTCGTCCATGGGTGGTAACCCGATTTGACCCCGCCAGCGGTTCACGTTGGCCAACTCGCCACCGGCCTGACCCGGCAGCACCACCACGGTGGCCTCCAGCTTGCCGGTATAGGGCGCCTTGAAGGTGGCGAAGCGCATGGTGCCTCCGCCCGGGAGTTCGCTCCAGCCTTTGGGCAGGGACCATTTCAGGGAAGTCTTGGGCGCTGGGGGTGGTGGCATGTCAGGTGGGGTGCCGGGAGCATTGCCCTGTTCTCCCGTGCGCTCGCCCATGGGCTGTGGTGGCATGGCCGGTCTGGGGCCAGACTGGGAGAAGGGTGCCTCCTTGGGAACACGGAAGTGGGACACCTGATCAGAACTGCATGCAAATGTTAGGCTGAGCAATCCGGCACCGATCAATAGAGAATTCAACGGCCTGGATATGGAGGGACGGAGGGAGGGGCGGGGGTTCGGCAAGGGACTCCTTGATGGACATTCCAGAATAACGGAACTTTCAGGGGATGGACAGGTCGAAATTCAGCAAAGCTCATAGGGCAAAAGGCTTAAGCGCCACATCGATGGCCTTGGCCAGGCGATGGTCCAGCCCGGTGAGGCCACCTGCGTCATGGGTGGTGAGGGTGATCCACACATAGCCCCAGCCGCAGGAGATGTCCGGGTGGTGGTTGAGTTCCTCAGCGGGACCCACCACGGCGCTCACCACGTTGAAGGCGGTCATGAAATCTGGCGATTTGAAGGTCCGCACCAGCTTGCCTTCCGATTCAGTCCAGCTCATCGCATCGCCTCCAATTCAGCCACCTCGGCCAGCAGCACCCACTCGGCCGGATGTTCCAGCGCCCGGGACTGCAGGGCCCGGAGACGGTCCACATTAATCCGTCCGCCCTCCCGCAGGGCCCGGGCCTCTCTGTAGAGGGCTGCCACCTCTGGAGGTAGGGCCATGGCCTTGCGGCTTCGGGCCTGGACTTCGGCCTCTCCTTCGGCCAATGCGGAATGATCGCCGAACCAAGCGTCCCAAGCGCCGGGGTCGGCGGGCCCCCCGGCCACGGAAGGAAGCTTTGCGCTCAGGAAGAGCAGGGCCCAGCTAGGCAGGTCGAGGAAGCGTCCATCCTGGTGGCCCCGCACGTGGATGACTTCATACTCGCCCACGCGGAAGCCCGTGAGAGATAGGCCCGAGGGCAGGTCCAGGCTGAAGGCGCCGCGAGAGGGCAGGGAACCGCTCCCGAAGGCCACCAGGGCCTCGCCGTTCCAGGGCCGTTCCGTGGCCTTACCGTTTCGCGAGACCTGGATGGGCCCCTCCAGCCGTGCCACGGCTGTGCCAAGGCCCGGGGCCAACTGGTTGCGGGCGGGGATCCGGGCCACCACCTTGCCCGTGAGTTCCAGACCACCGTCGAGGACCAGGTGGTTCACGGTGCGGGCGTGAAGGGCCTCTTCCAGGCCGTGATCACCACCGCGCCGCCAGCCGAGAGTGGCTTCAAAAGTCTCCAGCACCTCGAAAAGGTGGTCGAAATCGCGCGCCACGAAGAGCTGGGGCTGCATGCGCGTGATGTCGTATTCGGTATCCGTGCAGACCAAGCTGAGCGGCACTCTCCTTACTTCGCAAGTGAGGCAGTGGGTGGCTTCGCCCAGGCTGCTCAGGAGCCCGGCCCCGTAGAGCTTTGGATCCGTCAGATCGCCCACCAGGCCATATTCCGCCGTCCACCAGTAGAGGCGGCTGGCCTTCGTGCTTTCGCTCACGTAGCGGCGGCTGGCGCTGGCCGCGCGGAGGCGCTCCTCGGCCAGGCGGAGTTCCTCCGCCGTGGCGGCGGGATCTTCCTTCACCACGCTGAGGTTGCGGATCGCTTCGTAGACCGCCTGATCCTCCAGCGAGGCGATGGCGCGGAAGCCGACTTCACCGCAGCGCTTCAGGTATTCCGCGTAGCGCCGATCCGCCAGGATGGGTGCGTGCCCGGCGCTCTCATGGATGATGTCGGGCGCGGGCGTGTATTCGATGTGTTCGTGGCTGCGGATGTCCGCGGCTATGGCCAGAACACCCAGGGATTGCAATTCCGTGAACACGGCAGGCGGGATAAATCCCCGGACGCCCACGGCGGACCAGCCCAGCGCCTCCAGTTTCTCGTTCATGTCGTCCAGGCTCGGAATGCACTCGAGGCTGATGCCCGTGGCCGCCAGACCTGATAGGTAGCTGGCATGCGCCGTGTCCTTCAGGCGATCAGCAAGTCTGTGCAGGATCTGCCGCCACACCGCGTGATCCCGGGGCGTGTAGGCACCATGGTCCTGGTCCACCACGTAGCGCCGCAGGTGCGCGGGCAGGCGCTCGATCTCGCGCCTCGTGGGGAATGGGGCAGGGAGCATGGCGGCCTCGAAGACCATTAAACTCGAATTTTGAAACAATTGATCGAGAATCCCGGAACCTGGGATTTCCGCTGATACCAACCAGCGGAAAAAGACAGGAATTCACCACGGAGGCACAGAACCCACGGAGGGGTACGGAGGTCTGCGTGCTCTGTGGTGGTCCTTCACTTATGAACGCGAACCTATATGACAACGGGCATGGCTGTTGCCATATCCAGGGTATGTGCTGATACCGACGAAGGATCAGTGGTCAGCCGGAGACGTAGCCTACACCCCATGCCGTTCTGACGTAGTGGGGCCGGGCCGGATCGTCTTCGATTTTGTCGCGGAGCTTGCACACGAATACGTCCAGGGCCCTGGCGTTTCCGCGCTGGGCCGTGCCCCAGACCTCTTTGCCCAACTGTTCCCGGGACATGACCTGACCTGGATGCCGGAGGAGAGCGGCTAAAATGGCAAACTCCCTCGGCGAAAGATTGACGTCCACGCCGCCCTTGAAAGCCTTCTGGGACTGGAATTCCAGGCACAACTCCCCGAAGACCAGCGGTTCCGCGGGAGGAGTGCGCTGGGCAGAGCGCCGGAGTACCGCCCGGATCCGTGCCACTAGTTCGCCTGGGTTGAACGGCTTGACGAGATAGTCGTCAGCACCAAGGGTGAGCCCGGTGATCTTGTCCTCAGGATTGGCGCGAGCGGTGAGCATCAGGATTGCCGTGTCCTCCCGCTTCTTGCGGATCTGTTGGCACACCTCGAAGCCGTCGAGACCGGGCAACCCGATGTCCAGGATCACCACGTCGGGGGACGGACTCCGGTCAAAGAGACCCAGGGCTTCCTCGCCGCTCTCTGCCTCGATCACCCTGAACCTGTCCTTCAGAAGTGCTGCGCGGATGGACAGGCGGGTCAGAGGCTCATCCTCCACGACCAGCACCCAGAGGTCAGGCTCCTCCACCGGGGATTT
>CAIXHJ010000196.1 GCA_903919165.1 uncultured Holophagaceae bacterium | reverse complement strand
TCACATTGGTCCGCGCGATGATCTTGCTGCCGATGGCGGATTGGATCGCCACGTCAAAGAGCTGCTGGGGAATGACCTCTTTCATCCGCTGGCAGAGTGACAGGCCCAGGGTCTGGCTCTTGGCCCGGTGGACGAGTATGGACAGAGCGTCGATCGGTTCCCCGTTCACCAGGATGTACATCTTCACCAGATCGGATTCGGCGTAGTGCTTCATGTGGTAGTCGAAGCTGGCATAGCCTTTCGAGAGGGACTTCAGCTTGTCGTAGAAATCCAGTACCACTTCGTTCAGCGGCAGCTCGTAGACCAGCATCACCCGGTCCTGGCTCACGTACTCGAGCTTCTGCTGGATGCCCCTGCGCTCCTCGCAGAGCTTGAGCAGGCCACCCACGAAGTCCGTGCGCGTCAGGATGGTCGCCTCGATGATGGGCTCCTCGATTTTCGCGATTTTCTGGAGGGGTGGCAGCTTCGAAGGATTGTCCACGGGGGTCTCAGTGCCATCGGTCAGGTGGACGTGGTACCGCACGCTGGGTGCCGTGGTGATGAGATCCAGGTCGAATTCCCGTTCCAACCGTTCCTGTACGATCTCCATGTGAAGCAGGCCCAGAAATCCGCAGCGGAACCCGAAACCCAGCGCCGTGGAGGTTTCGGGCTCGTAGGTGAAGCTGCTGTCGTTGAGCCGCAGCTTGTCCATGGCGTTGCGCAGGTTTTCGTAGTCGTCGCTGGAGGTGGGGAAGATCCCCGCGAAGACCACCGGCTGGATCTCCTTGAAGCCCTTCAGCATCTTGATGGCGGGTTTCGTCGTGAGCGTCACCGCGTGCGTCACCGTATCGCCGACCTTCACATCCGCCAGCTGTCGGATGTTGGCCACCAGGTAACCCACCTCGCCGACGGACAAGGACTCCTGCTTGTCCATCTTCGGATCGAAGATGCCGATCTCGTCCACGCGGTGTTCGCTCCCCGTGGACATGAAGCGGATCTGATCACCGGCTCTCAGGGTGCCATTCATCACGCGGATGAGGTTCACCACCCCGCGGTAGGCATCGTAGTAGCAGTCGAAGACCAGCGCCTGGAGCGGTGCAGCGGGATCGCCCTGGGGCGCCGGGATGCACTTCACGATCTGCTCGAGCACCTGGTCGCAGTTCTCGCCGGTCTTGGCGCTGACGTTCACGGCATGGGCCGTGTCCACAAGGCCGATCACCGTGTCGATCTGCTCCAGAACCCGCGCGGGATCCGAACTCGGGAGGTCGGTTTTGTTGAGGACCGGGAAGACCTCCAAGCCATTCTCCAGGGCCAGGTAGGCGTTGGCCAGGGTCTGGGCCTCAACCCCTTGCGTAGAATCCACCACGAGGATGGCGCCCTCGCAGGCGGCCAGGCTGCGGCTCACCTCGTAGGTGAAGTCCACGTGGCCGGGGGTGTCGATGAGGTTCAAAGTGTAGATTTTTCCGTCCAGGGCCGGATACTTCAGCGTCACCGCATGGGCCTTGATGGTGATGCCGCGCTCCCGTTCAAGGTCCATGTCATCCAGAATCTGCGCTTGCATATCCCGTCCGGCCACGGTCTTCGTCAGTTCCAACAGCCGGTCCGCCAGCGTGGACTTGCCATGGTCAATGTGCGCGACGATGGAAAAATTGCGGATCAGGGCGGGATCAGACACTGAGGAACCTCGAACCCGCCATTGTACCGCTGGTAAGGTTCAAAGTCTGCGCGGTTTTACCCATTCCAGGTTCAACCCAAGGTTGATCATGGTGGATAGGCCCCTTATCCTCAAGTCACGAGTACTCGGAGCAAGCTTGTCCAATTCCATGTCCCCCATGACCATCCTGATTGTGGAGGACGAAGCCATTCAGCGGCGCCAGATCGAGGCGCAACTTCAACCGCTGGGCCACCGGCTCATTTCGGCCGTGAATGGACTGGAAGCCCTGGAGCGCATGGAAGAGTCGGTCCCCGACCTGGTCGTCATGGACGTGGTCATGCCATCCATGGACGGGTTCAAGGCCTGTGAGTTGATGAAAGCCAATCCGAGAACCGCAGATGTTCCGGTCATCCTCATCACAGCCCTGAGGCGTGACGCCAAGGACCGCAGCTACGCCGCAGGGGCCGACGATTTCCTGCGCAAGCCCGCCAACACCATGCTCCTTCAGGCGCGGGTGCAGACCCATCTGCGGCTCCATGACCTGGTCATGAGAACAGGCACCCCCGCCCCGGCTCATCCCAAGGTGCTGGTGGTATCCGGGAGTTCCCTGGTTCGATCCCAAGTCCAGAACCACTACGGCAGGGACCAGGCGACCTTCATCGAGGCCCAGGGCGAAGGCCAGGCATGGACCCAGATCAAGGCCCAACAGCCCGATGTGGTTGTTCTGGATACGGAACTGCTCGAAGGCAGTGCCCAGGCCTTGTTGGCCGCCATCCACAAGTCCAAGAAATTGAAGGACACGCCCGTCCTGCTGCTCTACAGCGCCGGGGATCTGGAGGCCTGGTCGCGGCTCCTTGAAATGGTGGCTGAAGTGCTGGAAAAGCCGCTGGTCGCGCAAGAAACCCGTCGACGCGTGGCCCTGGTCAGCCGACTGGCCCAATTGCAGAAATTCGTCCAGGCATGATCCGGACGATCACCCTTGGGCTGCTGGCGGCCACCCTTTTCTCCGCACAGATCCAAGGCCGCGTCAGCAATGGTCAATACGGCCTGGCGGGCATCCGGGTCTATCCGGATAGGCTCCCTCGCATATCCCTGGCCAGCGATCCGCCCGTCGCGATCACGGATGCCGAGGGACGGTTCCGGCTCGACCTGGAGGCCGGAGACACCGTGCTTGCCGTCGAGAAGGATGGCTGGCGCCGCGATCTCGTCCCCGCCGCCGAATGGTCCCGGGACATCGTGCTTCAAGCTGAGCCGGGCTTCCGCAAGGAGGCCGTCTTCGTGGTGCGCCTCGACTTCCCGGATGAGCCCTCGAAGGTGACGGATGGCGCCCTGCGGGAACGGATCTTCTCCCGGCGCCCCGGTGTGGCCAGCGCTGCCAACTACCTCTACGAAGTGAGCAAAGGCGCTCTTTCCCTCGTGGAGGGACGCTTCCTCGCCCTTCGCAGCGCGGACTTCCCGGCGCCTCGCGGCGACGAGCGGAAGACCGCCATGGCCACCTGGGTGCTGGAGCGGCTCCGCGGCGATGCCCTGGGCGTCTGTGATCGCGTGGACAACCGCACGGGCGCATGGAAGCCGGACGGCAAGCCCGACCACCTGTGGATCTTCACGCCGGGCCACCCCCAATCGGTCACCGCCGACGAAACCGACCTCAAGGCCGTGAGCCTGCTCATGCCCCTGCCCTGGAACCGGAACCGGCGCTGGCCTCTGCTCTTCCTGACCGAGGAAGTGCCCCTGGGAAACATTGTCCACGAGGCCTTCCACGCCATGGGCGAGCATCGGGTGGACGATCTCTATCTGGAAGATGGCTCTGCCCTCACGACGGGCCTCTGGGATCTCATGGACGGGGGCCAGTACCGAGGCTGGGACCGCTCCCATCCGGAGCAGGGTCCCTGGGTGGAGGACACGGGCTACAGCCCCTCGCACCCGACCGCCTGGGTGCGCTCCGAACTCTGGTACCGGGGGCATTTCCGGAACACCATCGTCCGCCTTTCCGTGAAGGGCCGGGCCTGGGAGGGCTGGATCGCGCCCGCTTCCCGGGCGCCGGGCGCCGACCCCCAGTGGGTCACCCTGCCCGACCCCCGGAAGAAGGGCCGCTTCTACAGCCTGGAGGTGCGCCGCCCCTGGG
>CAIXHJ010000195.1 GCA_903919165.1 uncultured Holophagaceae bacterium | reverse complement strand
TCGGGCATCGGCGGGCTCACAGTCATCCACGCCCTACGCCAGCTGCTGCCTCAGGAGGATTTGGTCTACCTCGGGGATACGGCGCGGCTGCCCTATGGCACCAAGAGCCACCGCACCATCGAGCGATACACCCTGCAGATGGGCGAACTGCTCCAACGACATGACCCCAAGCTCATCGTGATCGCCTGCAACACCGCCAGCGCCCATGGCCTACCGGCCTTGCAAGCCGTAAGTCCTTGCCCGGTGGTCGGTGTGATAGAACCTGGCGCCGAGGCCGCCGCGGCGATCCCAGGGCCCGTGGGGATCATCGGAACCCTGGCCACCGTGAGCAGTGCCGCCTACGAGACGGCCATCCTCCGACGCGATCCGACCAAGGTTATCCACAGCACGGCCTGCCCCCTGCTGGTGCCCTTGGCGGAGGAAGGTTGGTTTGATGATCCCGTCACGGATAGCATTTGTCGCCGCTACATGAACCAGCTGCCCTTTGAGGTGAAGACCGTGGTGCTGGGCTGCACCCACTACCCGACCCTCATGACGAGTCTGGAGCGCAGCCGCCCCGGTACTCACTGGATTGACAGCGGCCGGGTCACCGCCAAGGCTGTCGACCGCCTGCTGCGGGGCAGCCTCGGCTACCGCACGGCCAGTGCTTGTGGCACCCTGCGGGTTCAACTGACCGACGCCAGCAGCCGCTTGAAGGAAGTGGGAAGCCGATTCCTTGAGGAACCGCTGGGAGAAGTTGAGGTTGTCGAAATCTAGGTAGGCAGTACCCCCGGCAAGGTGAATACCACGCAGGTGCCCTGGCCTTCGATGCTTTCGATGCGGATCTCCCCGCCGTGAACGCGGACGATTTCGCGGCAAATGCTGAGGCCCAGGCCTGTGCCTTTCCCTTCGGGTTTAGTGGTGAACATGGGTCGGAAGACCTGGCCCAGCAGATCGCTGGAGATTCCCTGGCCCGAATCCTGGAAGCGCAGCTCCCACCAGGGACCATCAGGAGTGCTGTCTACCGAGGGCTTTGCGGTGATGCCCACTTTCCCACCGGAGGGCATGGCATCCAGGGCATTGTTCATGAGATTGAGGAACAGCTGCTCCATCTGCTTGCGATCCACATTCAAGCTGCAGTCCGGAGGAGCCTCGGATTCCACGGTGACACCATGGGCGGTCAGAGTGGGCGTCCAAAGCTGCTCCAGGTCCGTCAGCAGGTCCACGAAGGCCTGGGGCTGCCTGTGTAGTTGAGGACGGCGGGTGAGGTCCAGCAGGCGGCGCACGATATCGCCCACGCGCTGAATCTGAGCCTGGATGACGTGCAGGCGCTCACGGGTCCTGTCAGGCAGGTCCTTTTGTGCGTCCAGAAGCTGGAGATGTCCTGTCATGAGGTTCAAGGGGGTGCCCACCTCGTGGGCGAAAGTCGCCGTCAACTGCCCGGCGACGGCGAGTCGTTCCTGGGTGCCCAGTTCCTCCCGAAGCAGGGCATTGCGTTCCACCAGGGCAGCCAGTTCATGGTTCTTGGCCTGGAGTTCAGACAGGGCAGCGTCAATGCGGTCCTGCAGATTGGCGTTGAGGCCGCGGATCTCGTGGATCAGGGTTTCGCGCTCCTCCCCGGCCCGCTGAAGCTCTACGGCCATGCCATTGAATCGGGCGGCGATGAGGCCCAGTTCATCACTCCGGCGCACGGGCACCTGCACGGCGACCTCGCCGCGCTCCAGCTGCTGCATGGCAATCACCATGGCCTCGATGGGGTCGCTGATGAGGATGCGGAGGATCAGCCAGAGCAGGATGAACTCACCCAGCAGCACGCCTGGAAGGGTGCGATAGGTCCGCTTGAGGTTGTTGTCCCACACGATTTCCCAGCGTTCCAGGTCGCAGTAAGCGCGGATGAGTCCGATGGGGGGCTGGCCCGGCTTGTGGGTGCGGATGGGCAGGTAGACCTTCCAGGCGCGCCCGGCTGGTTCAAGGTCCACCAGCTCGGCCTGGGGACCGGGCAGGGAAAGGTAAGATCCGATCTCGGGACCCCATTCGACGATGGATTCATCACCGGAGGACCGAACCAGCTCGACTTCCGAACCGCGACCCATCCGCTTGAACACATCGATCTGGAAGATGCTGCGGTCGGGGCCGGCAATGCTCACCAACAGCTGATCCAGCTTGTCGGGATCCTTGAATCCAGGGTCGCGTTCAATGATGTCGGTCTCCACGGTGCCACAGGCTTCGATCACCAGTTTGCGCGAGTAGCTTTCCAGCTCCCGGCGGCTGTTGCGGGTGATGGAATAGGCCACGGCCACAGTGAGCAGACTGGTGACCAGGCCCAGAAGGACGAAAAGCTTGGCGTGCAGACTGCGGAGCCAGGCCAAGGGTCGGATTCGGACATGCCAGAGACTCATGCTTGGGATCCATCTGCCGGGGATAAGCCCAGGGCCGGCCGGACCGCCCGGGCAAAGGCGCCGTGATCCTGCCCCTGGGCCAGGGTGACAAAGCGGTCAAAGGCCGCCCGCCGAGTTTCAGCCACATCGCCCAGAAGGTCCAGCACCCCTCCGCAAAGAGTCAGATGGCCCCGGAGACGCAGCTTGCCTTCCATGTCCCAGAGCAGGGCCTCAAGGGTGGCGAGGTCATGGTGGTCTCCGAGGGCAGTCTGGAGGCCGCGAAGGTCCCTCAGCACAGATTCCGGGCATTCGGCAAAGGCACTCTCCAGGGCCTCGATGGCGTACCGCAGTTTCTTGATCCTCACTCGGGTCTTGTGCAACGCGAGCGGGTCCTCATGGGCGGCAAGGGAGGCCAAGTCTCCCAGGGCCGCTTCCGAGCGGGGTTCCAGACAGGCCCAGGCAGCCTCCTGAAGCGAGATGGGCTGGAAGGGGTTCCGCAGGGCGGGAACCTCCAGCAGCCGGCGCAGGTCTGGCAGTCGCAGCCGCTCAAGTTTTTTGTTCATGGTCCGGCGAGCCTTGGCGCGGCCGCGATCCACCAGATCCAGCAGGTGCTCGATGACGGCGGCCTGCGTGGGCGTGCGCGCCTCTTGGTGATAGGTGCTCAAATGTCCGGCGTGGACATCCAGTTCACGGGTCAGCCCAAGGATGTCCACCAGGTTTTTTAGGGCGCGACGGTGGCCCTTGTGCCCCGGATAGATCTCGGCGTCCACCAGGTCGAGCACGGCTCCGAGCCGGCGGGCGGCCACGCGGACCTGATGGAGCTGTTCGGAGTCTTCGGACCAGAGGTCATTTTCGAGCAGCTCCTGCAGGCGCGCCAAACGGACCTCAAGGGCGCGATGAAGCAAGATCGCCAGTTCGGCCGGGTGCATTCCATGATTCTAGACGCAACCTCTGAAAGCGAAAAATTGGCGTAAGCTGAAGAGACCATGGAACACATCCACATCAAGGGCGCCCGCGAACACAATCTCAAGAATCTCGACCTGTCGCTGCCGCGGAACCAGCTGGTGGTCATCACAGGCCTGTCGGGCTCGGGGAAATCCAGCCTGGCTTTTGACACGCTCTACGCAGAGGGTCAGCGGCGCTATGTGGAGAGCCTCTCGGCCTACGCCCGGCAATTTCTCGATCAGATGGAAAAGCCCGATGTGGACAGCATCGAGGGGCTCTCTCCCGCGATCTCCATCGAGCAGAAGACCACCAGCAAGAATCCCCGTTCCACCGTGGCGACAGTGACGGAAATCTACGATTATCTGCGCCTGCTCTACGCCCGCACTGGGAAGCCCACCTGTGCGGCCTGTGGCCAAGCCATCGCCAGCCAAACCATCCAGGAGATGGCGGACCAGATCCTGGCGAAGCCCGAGGGCACCAAGCTGCAGATCCTGGCGCCCGTGGTTCGCGGCCGCAAGGGTGAGTACAAGAAGCTGCTCCAGGATCTCATGAAGCGCGGCTACATCCGGGCCCGCGTCAACGGCCAGATGCTGGACCTCACCGAAGGCAT
>CAIXHJ010000194.1 GCA_903919165.1 uncultured Holophagaceae bacterium | reverse complement strand
GATCTCCAACCTGTGCGTAATCCGGTTCTTCTTGCTGAAACCACCGGTGTCCTTCAGCCTACCGGTGGCATCCTTCACCGTGGCGGGATCGCCCAGGGCGAGACCGAGATCGAGGCGTGCTGCAAAGGGCTTCACCTCGGCGAACACGTGATTCCGGTAGAAGGGCACGATGGTTTCGCAGGGGCAAATCTTCACGTCCGGGGCCACACCGCGCGCAGCGGCGACGATGAGCTCGAAGAGGGGACGCAGTGCGGCCTTCTTGCCGCCGTATTGTGCGTCCACGTAACCGGGTGCCGCCGCGAGGTAGCCCTTGGGCGTGTCGTCGAAGGCGTGGCCCGGTTCGGCGCTGGCCCGTCGGGCCACCAGGGTGGCCTGGTTGGTGCCGAGGCCCCGTTCCTTCAGCCAGGCGATGCGGGCCTTGGTTTCAGCGGGGGCTTCCTTCTGGGCCAGGGCCACCCAGGCCTCTAGGCTGCGGCCGGTCTTCGCCTCCAGGTTCGACAGGATGGACTGGACCTAGGCCATGCTGGGGTGCAGGTCGTAGGCGACAGGAATCCTTGAAGGCTTGGCCATGGCGGTCTCCGCGGAGCAGTGTAGCTGTGATCCGTTCTTCCCATCTTCGTGGTCCTGTCGGCATCCTTGAGGCAAATCTGCGAGACAAACTGGCATCTGTTTCTTCTTGCCTGGAGTATTCATAGGAAGCCAAGCGACACCACAGGAGGTCCCATGCCGCCCTGGAACCACATCCACCCGGCCCTCGTCCATTTCCCCATCGCCTTGTTGACGGTGGCGCCTCTTCTCGTGCTGCTGGGCCTGCTGTGGCCCGCCCAGCGGCGGGGGATCCACACGTCCGCGCTGATCCTGCTGGTGCTTGGTTTCGGCGGACTGCTCCTGGCCCTCGAGAGCGGCGAGGCGGTGGAACGCTATGCCCGCGCCACGCCGGCCCTGCTGGCGGGACTGCGCGACCATGAGCTGGCGGCCCAGTGGACCACGCTGATCTTCGGATTGCTCGGGGCGGCCTTCGCCGTGCTTTGGGTCCTCCCGCTGCTGCGGAAACGGGAGCTGTCCCGCAACCTTGAACTGGGTCCGCTGGTGTTGTGGCTGCTGCTGAGCGCCGCTGGCGTCCTGGCCTTGGCCCGGACTGGCCACCTCGGAGGGCACCTGGTCCACGACCTGCACACCCATGCCTACCCAGAGCCGCCGATAAGCTGATCCATCGCCATCTGCGCGCGGCGGCGACGCACCCGCTACCATCTCCCATGCCTCGTCGCCGCCTCCTGGTCCTCGTCCTGCTCGGGTTTGCCTCGGGGTTGCCGCTCTTCCTGACGGGTTCGACCTTGAAGGCCTGGATGACGGATGAGGGGCTGAGCCTCGCCACCATCGGCCTTTTCAGCTTCGTGACGCTGCCCTACAGCCTGAAGGTATTCTGGGCGCCCTTCCTGGACCGCTACGCCCTGCCGGGCCTGGGCCGCCGCCGGGGCTGGATGCTGGCCATGCAAGGGGCCATGGCGGGCGCCCTGATGCTGCTGGCTCAGTCCCAGCCACACCTCGGCCTCCTTCGCGTGGTGCTCCTGGCCCTGGCGGTGGCCGTCACCAGCGCCACCTTCGACATCGCCGTGGACGCTTGGCGGGCGGAGGCCCTGGACCAGAAGCACCTGGGCCTGGGCAACAGCATCCACATCGCCGCCTACCGCGTGGCCATGCTGGTGAGCGGCGGGTTGGCGATGATCCTGGCCCAGGTCTTCGGGTGGCGGACCACATACCTGCTGATGGCCGTGCTCACGGGCCTGGGCATGGTGGGAACCTGGCTGGCCACGAACACCGACACGGTGGCCCGGGCACCGCGCAGCCTTCAGGAAGCCGTGATGGGGCCCCTGAAGGATCTGCTCCAACGCAAGGGCATCGGGCTTCTTCTGGCCTTCGCCATGTTCTACAAGCTGGGGGACTGGCTGGCGGAAGCCATGACCATGCCCTTCCTGATGCGGGGCATCGGCTTCACGAAGATGCAGATCGGCACCGTGCAGAAGACCACGGCCATGGTCGCCATCATCCTGGGCGGACTCATCGGCGGCTGGATGCTCCTCCGCATGAGCCTGCGCAAGGCGTTGTGGATCTGCGGCTTCGTGCAGGCTGGCAGCATCCTGGGCTTCTGGGCCATTTCGCTCCTGGGCCGCCACCTGCCCCTGCTGGTGGTCGCGAACACCCTGGAGAATCTGGCCTACGGAATGGGGAGCAGTGCCCTCGTGGCCCTGCTCATGGGCAGCTGCAACCGCTCGTACACCGGCACCCAGTACGCCCTCTTCAGTGCGCTGACTGCGCTGCCCCGGACCCTGTTCGCGGGAATGACGGGCTTCATGGCCGACTGGTACGGCTGGAAGCTCTACTTCCCCGTCTGCGCCGCAGCGGCCATCCCCGGCCTGCTGCTGCTCCTACTCTGGGACCGATGGGGGCTTCCCGAAACCGACGAGGCATGAAAGGTTGAAGCTACTTTGAGGTTGGACGGTTGGCTCGCCGCCAGGCCTTCATGCCGCCCTTCATCACGTAGAGCCAGCTGAAGCCACGCCGACTCAGGAGGTCGAAGGCCTGGTGGGACAACTTGTCGGTCTCGTCCACCAGGATCAGAGCCCGGCGGGCCTTGGGATCGGGGGCCGCGAACCGATTGGGCAAATCCTCGAAAGGCACGTGGAGACAGCCCCGGATGTGGCCTGTCCGAAAGGCTTCAGCGTTCCGCAGGTCCACCACCAAGGCGCCGGAACCTGTGATCAACTCGTCCACCTGTACGGGGTCCAGCACCGGGCGGCCCCGGCTGCGGAGCCAGGGGCCGATCCGCGGCAGGGCCACCAGGAAGAGGATCAGCAGGCAGACAGCCGCGAACAGGACGCCCGGCAAGTGGGGATAGTCCTTCATCCAGGTTTCCAGGTCGGTCGGGAGCTGGATGATGACGATCATGGGTCCTCCCCAAGCCTTTCGGGGATGATGCGCCCGCCTCAGAACTCAGGCAAGCCCAGGGAGATCGCCAGGGACCGAAAGGCATCGGGAATGGGGGCTTCCGCAGCGATCCGGGCTCCTGTCACGGGATGATTGACGGAGAGCTTCCAGGCGTGGAGGGCTGGATGGGGCAGCAGGAGGGCCAGGCCATCCACATCCTTCCAGCGGCCCGGGCCACCATAGAGGGGATCTCCCATGAGCGGTGCCCGCAGATGGGCGAGGTGCACGCGGATCTGGTGGGTGCGGCCCGTGAGCAGCTCGCATTCCACCAGGGCCACACTGGTGGTGCGGGCCAGGACGCGGATGCGGGTCTGGGCTTGGCGCCCGCCCGTGGCCACCACCATCCGCAGGCGGTCCTGCTTGTGCCGCGCGATGGGCTCGTCGATGAGCAGGCTGCCCAGCTGGGGCAGGCGCGGGGAATGGCGCACCAGTGCCAGGTAGCGCTTCTCCACGGTGTGGGCCTTGAACTGGTCCTGGATAGCGCGCTGGGCTTCGGCGGTTTTCGCAAGACAGAGGCAGCCCGTGGTGTAGCGGTCAAGGCGGTGCACCAGCCCCGGCCAGCCCGAGGCCAGTTCCTCGGTGTTCTCTGTTTCCTCGTCATGGGCTTCCATTACCACCGGAGCCTTGAGGCGGTGCAGCAGCGCATTGACAACGGTACCCCCAGCATGGCCCGGTCCCGGATGGACGACCATGCCCGCGGGCTTGTCCACGATCCACAGGTGGGCGTCCTCGAACAGGGTGGTCAGGTCGATGGCCTCGGCTTCCAGATGGGCGGCCGGCGCGGCGATCACCGGCAGCTCTGTCTCCACCAGATCGCCGGGACGCAGCTTCACACCGCCCTTGGCCACCGGCTGCCCGTTCACCCTGATTGCGCCGGTACGGACATGGACATCCCAGCGGGCCCGGGGGATCTCAGGGAAGCGGTCTGCCAAGAAGCGGTCCAAGCGGGGGGCACCGTCTTCGGCGCGCAGAGAAATCATTGAACTTCCTTCCTGCGTTGCCAGACCATCCAAAGCCCCAGCCCCAGCATCATGAAGGCCAGGCCCGTGAGTCGTCCCGTGCTGAGCCAGGCCCAGCCCAGCCAAGCCGTGCCACGATCCACGTCGCCCCGCCAGGTTTCGGTGATGATCCGACCCAGGCCTTCCAGGAGGAAGTAGAGGGCGAGGATCTGGCCCTGGAAGGTCCGCTTCGGTCGGACCACCAGGAGGACGGCCATCACGGCGAGGTTGGCAAACGTGTTGTAGAGCTGCACCGGATGGAGGGGGATGCCCAGGGGCGTTCCGCTGAAGGCCTGAGCGACGGGGTTGGTGAAGGTCACGGCCCATGGCGCCTGGCAATCGGTGCCGTAGCAGCAGCCTGCGGAGAAGCAGCCCAGGCGGCCGATGGCCTGGCCCAGGGCCACGCCGGGAACCATGGCGTCGCCGGTGAGCCGCAAGGGCAGGCCCTTACCCCGGCGGAGCTTCCAGAAGAACACCGCCGCGGCGGCGATGATGCCGCCGTGGATGGCACCGCCCGCCCGCAGCGTCCCGAGGGAGAAGACTTCCCGAAGGGGCGTGCCACTCATCAGATCCACCACGACCATCAGGAGCTTCGACCCGACGATGGCGGAGATGAGCAGGGCAATGGCCAGGTCCGTGATGGCCGCGGGGGCGAGGCCGTCCAGCTTCGCCTGGCGCTTGGCCAGGGCCGTGCCGCCGAAGAAGGCGATGGCCAGCAGGAGCCCGTAGGTGCCCAGGGGAAAGGACCCGATTTCAAAAAGGACAGGATGCATGTTCGAATCCGAAGGGATGACTGGAAACTGAAGACTGAAGACTGAAGACTGAAGACTGAAGACTGAAGACTGAAGACTGAAGACTGAAGAGGAGGCTCCCATGTCCCGGACCGTGACGACCCTGACCGCGCAGGATCTGGCCGGACGTCTGGGTGGTGTCCTGGAGCATTGTCCCCCGGATCGCCCGATTTCCGAAGTGAAGCCCCTGGAGGAGGCTGGTGCTGGCTCCGTGAGCTTCCTGGCCAATCCGAAATATGCCGCGAAGGCCAGGGAGTGCGGCGCAGGTCTGATTCTGGTGGATGCCGGAGTCGACCTGGGCGACAGGCCCGTCCTGCGGGTGAAACATCCCTACTGGGCCTTCGCCCAGGCCATCGGCTGGCTGCACCCCGAACCACTTCCAGTATGGAGCGATGCTCCCGTGCATGCTTCGGCTAGGATTGGCGCGGCCTGCCGCATCGCGCCGGGGACCACCGTGGGGGCTCACACTGTGCTCGGGAAAGGCTGCGTGCTGCACCCAGGCGTTCACATCGGCGAGGACTGTGTCCTCGGCGAGGACTGTGAACTGTTCCCTGGAGTGGTGCTCTACCGGCGGACTCGGATCGGGAACCGGGTGACCGTCCATGCCAATTCCGTGGTGGGCAGCGACGGCTATGGTTACGTGCTGGTGGAGGGCCGCCACGCCAAGATCCCCCAGGTGGGCTGGGTGGAGGTGGGCGATGACGTGGAGATCGGCGCCTGCGTCTGCATCGACCGCGGCGTCCTTGGGCCCACGCGCATCGGCACGGGTACTAAGATCGACAATCAGGTGCAGGTGGCCCACAACGTGCAGGTGGGGAACCACTGCCTGCTGGTGAGCCAGACGGGCATCAGCGGGTCCACGAAACTCGGGGACTACGTGACGCTGGCGGGGAAGGTGGGCGTGGTGGGCCACATCGAGATCGGCAGCCGCAGCATCGTGGGTGGCAACAGCGTGGTCGCCAAGAGCCTGCCTGAGGGCAGCTTTGTCACGGGCTTCCCCGCGCGTCCTCACCGGGAATGGGCTGAGGCCCAGGCGGCCCTGAACCGGCTGCCGAGGCTCATGCGGCAACTGCGGAAGGGCTGAACGCCGTCCCGCACGGCCTCTCCGAGAGCCACCGCTCTCAGAGAGAGATCCCAAATGCACTTGGCCTTCAGTCGCGAGGCGAACTGCTCCCGGGGATCATTCAACACTCCGCGATCAGGGCCCTGTCCTGCGCGATGGCGGCCCGCACGCTCTCCTTGATGTCGACCAGGGCTTCGGGGCTGACCTTGAGGATCTCCCTGGCCTGCAGGGAGGCTTCCTCGACCTGGCTGGGGTTGCCGATGCCCGCCTTCTCCTCCAGGGCCAGGTGGTTGGCCAGGGCCACGATGGCGGCGAGCTTCCGGTGAGGTTCGTGGGCATGGACGGGACCGTGGTGCCAGCGCACAGCGGCCTGCAGGCTGAGAGCGAGGTTCCACCGGTTCAGAAGCGCCTCGCCCACCATGGCGTGATCAAAACCGAAGGTTTCCAGTTCGAGATCCAGGCCCACGCCGTTTTCGTGGTCGACGATGCGCAGAAGGGCTCCATAGCGCTCAGGGAACTTCACGACCAGTACCGACTTCCCGATGTCGTGCAGCAGGCCGCCGATGAAGGCTTCCTCGATGCGCGGGAACCGGAGGCTCTTGGCGAAGGCGCGGCTGGCCATGGCCGACACCAGGGCATGTTCCCCGATCAGGCGCTCCTGGAGCCCCATGGTCCCGCAGTGATGGAGATTCTTCGCGGAACTGGCGATGACCACGCTCTTGAAGGTGGAGAAGCCCAGGGTCTTGATCGCCTGGGTTAGGGTGGTAACCTTGCGCACCCTGCCGAACATGTCTGAATTGGAGATCTTCAGGACCTGGCTGACGAGAGCCTGGTCCATGGAGATGATCTTGCGCAGGTCCTCGACGTTGGCCTCGGGATCGGCGGACACCCGCAGAACCTGGGAGGCCACCTGCGGCAAAGGTGGCAGGTCTCCGAGGTTCAAGATGAGTTCCTGGGCTGTGATGGACATGCTCCGCTCCTGGTCGTTCAGGGCTGCTTCCAGTACCCCGTGGCTTGGATGTTCACTGTCTTCACTGCTCCAGAACGACCATCGCCAGGGCCAGGCCCCTGTCGTGACTGACGCTGGCATGCAGGGTCCGGATACCCCGGGCTGCCAGGAGATCGGCCAGGGCCCCCACGGCCCAGAGTCGACCATTGATGTAGCGCAGTTCCTTCCAGGACCAGCCATCCAGTCCCGTGCCCAGGGCTTTCCCGAAAGCCTCCCGAAGCGCCCAGCGCCCCGCCAACCGCTCCGGCAGCCGGTCCCGATTTCCGCCCAGCAGATAGGCCGCCTCCTCGGGATGAAGGATCCTTCCGGCCATTTTCTCTGCCCCGAAGCGCTCCACCAGGTGGCGCCAGCGGCTCGGCGGGCACAAATCCGTCCCCAGACCCACGATCATGGATGCCTCTGACTGAAGGCCGCGGACTGTCGGCTGTGGGAAAGGCGCGGCCTGCAAGACCGCCGCATTGGACTGAAGACTGAAGACAGAGGACTGAGGACTGTCATGCCAATTCCCGGGCGAACCAGTGGTCGCAACCGCCATGGCCGGTGCGGCCCAGAGGCGAGCAGAGGGGCTGGAATCCGAGCTTGGTGTAGAGGTGGATTGCCTGGTTCATGCCCGAGAGGGTCTCCAGGTAGCAGGCCCGGTAGCCCAGGTTCCTGGCTGCTTCCAGACACTGCCGCAGGAGGGCCTCGCCCATGCCTTTGCCCCGGGCCGACGGCAGGAAGTACATCTTCTTTAGCTCGCAGACGTCAGGCTCCCCGCCTTCGAGGGCCGCGACGCCGGCTCCACCCACGACTTGGCCGTCCTCTCCAATCACGACGAAATAAGCAGCGCCCGGTGCCGAATAGGCCGCGCTCATGTGGTCCACTTCAGGATCATGGATGGCGAAGCCGGGCCCGTCGGCGCCGAATTCAGGCATGACCTGGCGGATGATGGCCGCGACGGCAGCATCATCCTGGGGCTGGATCGGGCGGGAAGTCAGCATGGTTCCTAAGGTACCTCGAAAGCGCCCCTCCGGCACCTGGACCAGTCCAAGCTAAGGGTGGAGCATCCGATGTCCCAATCCCCGTTCCATGATCGCCTTCGCGCCGGGACTCCCCTTCTCGGCACCCTCATCCAGATCGCCCATCCAGAAGTCGCCACCCATATCGCCCGGCAGGGTTTCGACTGGCTGTTCCTGGACGGGGAGCATGGAGGCTATGGCCCCGTGGAAGTGACGACGACCCTTCGCACCCTCCAGGGTGCGGTGCCCTGCCTCGTCCGGGTGCCCTCCCAGGATGGGGACATCCTGGATGCCGTGGCAGCCTGCGGAGCGGAAGGCCTCATCGTGCCCCACGTGGACACGGCGGCCCAGGCGGAGGCGGCCGTCCTGCAGGTCCGAGGCCGCGGCCTGGTGGTGGTGCAGGCGGAGTCCCAGGAAGCCGTGGCCAACATCGGGGCCATCGCTGGTGTGTCCGGAGTGGACGCTGTGTTCGTGGGTCCCTACGACCTGACCAGCAGCCTGGGCATCCCCGAACAGTTTGATCACCCCGCCTTCCGTTCAGCGATCGATACGGTGGTGGAGGCCTGCCTGAAGGTCCGAATGCCCCTCGGCATTTTCCGCATGACCGCTCAGGAGATCCTTGGTCACAAGGCCCATGGCTTCACACTGCTGGCCACAGGCCACGATGGCGCTCTTCTGGAGGCTGGGGCGCGAGGCCTGCTGAGAGAACTCCGAGGAGCTGGAGACTGAAATCATCACTCCGGCCAATGATGCTTGGGATAGCGCCGTGACAGCCCCGGACGCAGTTCTTTGTAGACCCGCTGCCAGAATCCTGCGAGATCCGTGGTGACCTGCACGGCGCGCAGGTTGGGGGCCAGCAGGTGCAGCACCAGGGTGATGGCACCCCCAGCCACGGAGGGGGACTTCTTCAGGCCCCAGAAGTCCTGGAGTCGCGAGGCGATCCAGGGGGGATCGTCCTCGTAGTGGACCTTCGTGGGCCGGCCCTTGGGCAGCTGGATGGTCTCCGGCGCCCAGGCATCCAGAAGGCGCAGCGTCTCGGAAGGGAAGGCCTGGCGCAGGGCCGCGGGCCAGTCCACTTCCTGGACTTCACGCAGGGTCGTCCGCCCCCCGCAGGCCCCGGCCAGCAGCGGGCCCAGCAGATCATCTGGGAGTCCCAGGTCTGGGCGGTGCCTGCGCAGGAAAGTCAGCCGGGCGAGGTAGCGGGTGGGGACCTCGTCGAGGGGGCGATCCCGCAGCGCTTCGGCCAGCAGGGTCGCCACGCGGGAGTCGGACGGGTCCGCGGGACCGCGGCTGGCATCAAGGACCAGGCCGTCGTAACGGAGCTCGGAGCGCCGCTCTACGCGTCCCGCCGCAGCATTGAAAATCAGCTCCTCTACCTCCTTCAAGCGTTCCGGAAAGGCGTCCAGCAGCCAATCGGCTTCACAACGGGAGGCCAGGCGGATCAGCGTCTGCCCGCCCGTCCCCTGCTTGGTGGCCTCAGCCTCAAGGGCCAGGATGAGCCCGGGGCGTCGCACGCGGCTGGCGGGATCCAGCTTCGCGCCGCCTCCTCCGGCGAAGGCGCAGGTGCCGTTGGCGGAAAGCTGACCCACCCGGTCCGGGTAGGCCCTGAGCAGAGCTTTCAGCAGCCGCGGTTCCGCATCCACAGGTACGGTGGGCGAAGGCAGCAGTCGGCCCAGCGAGCGCACGGCCCGCCGCGCCCGCTGGAGGGCAGCAACGTCGAGCCCTGCCGCCCGGCAGGCCCCCGCGCCAAAGCTCGCGGTCTCCGCTTCTTCGAGCTGGTCCAGGCGCAGCAGGAGGTCCGAATCCGCGCCATGGCCCGACTTCGCGGGTGCCCGATCCAGGCCCAGCCTTGCGGAGAGGTTGCCGGTTTCCAGCAAGGCCGCGGCGCGCAGGGCCAGTTGCGGAATGCCCAGATCCTCGCCCGCCACCGCCAGCCGGGCCAAGCGCGGGTGCAGGGGCAAGGCCGCCATGCGGCGACCTACGGGGCTGAGGGCGCCATCCGCAAGGGCGCCGAGGTGGGTGAGCAGCGTTTCGGCGGCTGCCACGGAGGCAGCGGGGGGAGCCTCGAACCAATCCAGAGTGCTGGGATCGGGGATGCCCATGCCATGCAGAGCGAGCAGCTGCTCCGCCAGATCCGAGCGCTGCAGCTCCGGCGTATCGAAGGCGGGCCGGGCTCCGAAGTCGGCCTCGGTGTAGAGGCGCAGGCAGCGGCCCGGCCCCGTGCGGCCCGCGCGACCCGTGCGTTGCACACATCGGGCCTGGCTGATGCGCACCGTGCGCAGGCCTGAAAGGCCCGACCAGGGCGAGTGGGAGGCTTCGCGGCCCAGGCCCGAATCCACCACGGCGCCGATGCCGTCGAGGGTGACGGAGCTCTCGGCCACATTGGTGCTGAGGATGACTTTCGGTGTCTCGGTGACTTCCAGCGCGTGGGCCTGGGCTTCAGGCGACAGCTCGCCATGCAGGGGGCGCAGGCTCAGGCCCTGTCGGGCCGCAATGGCCTCGCAGCCCGTCAGGCAGGCACGGATCTCCGCGGCGCCCGGCAGGAAGACCAGCGTGTGGTTGCGCAATCCGTCTTTGTACAAGCGATCGAGCGCATCGGACACCTGCTGTTCGATGGGGCGGTCATCAGGCCTGGGCAGGAAGGCCGTATCCACCGGGAAGGTCCGGCCCTCACTCTTCATCACCGGCGCCTCGAGGTAGGCGGCCACGGGACCGGGGTCCAACGTCGCGGACATGACGACCAGCTTGAGGTCGGGCCGGGCTTCGCACTGGAGGCGGCGCAACAGAGTGATGCCCAGGTCCGTGTGCAGGTGCCGCTCGTGGAATTCATCCAGCACCACGGCGGCGATTCCGCGCAGACCGGGATCGCCGTGCAGACGCCGCAGCAGCAGGCCCTCGGTGACAAAGCGCAGCCGTGTGGCCTTGGTCACCTTCTGTTCGAAGCGCACGGCGTAGCCCGCGCGCTGACCCAGGGGCTCGCCCAGCTCATCGGCCACGCGGGTGGCGGCCAGGCGCGCCGCGAGACGGCGGGGTTCGAGGATCCAGCATTCGCCTGGCCCCAGCAGACCCGCCTCCAGCAGGGCTGGAGGCACCCGGGTGGTCTTGCCCGCGCCGGGATCCGCCTGCAGCACCAGGTTCGGGTTCCCGCGCAGGCTTTCGATGATCTGCGGCAGCATAGGATCGATGGGCAGGCTCAGGCGCACGGGTGGTCCAGGGCGGCGATAAAGGCGGAGGGATCGTCCACGGACACGGCCACGCGGTCGCACCGTTGGGCGCCGGGTCCCAGTAGACCGGTGCTGGTGACTGTCTCCGCAAGCCGTATCTCCACCGCTGGAGCACCGGTCCGAAGGAGCTTGTGCATACCCTTCATGTACTGGCGCTTGGCCCAGTCATCATCGAATTCCGGCAGAGGCGCGACCGAAAGAACCAGGTCTCTGCGCAGCTGGAGGGATCTGAGCAGACCCATGTGCAGGCTCACGGAGGATTCGTCGACCTGATGGGGCCGCTGCTTCAGGGTCGCATAGAGACCCACCATCCAGAGCACCGAGTAGACCGTGGAGAAGTGCAGGAACCAGCGCAGCCAGGGGGCCATGCGGGGAAACAGGGCATGGAGCAAGAACAGGTCCGTGGGGATCAGCAAGGGCAGGACCGGCAGGAAGGCCCGGAGAAAGGTCTCCTTGTGGAGGCTGAATCCAGGGGGAGAGGGATTCCGGAAACCGCCGAGGAGGAAGCGCAAGGCGCTGCCGAGCATCACCAGCTCCAGGGCCATGAGTCTCGCTGGGCGGGGCGGCACGAAGGCTTCGAAGGCGGCGGCGATGCGGTCCTCGGGCCAGGCACCGGGAAGGGATCGTGCGGCGCGCCAGGCCCTCACCGCGAGTACCAGCAGCAGGACTTCGAGGGCCAAGGCGGTCCCGAGGCGCAGCTGGACGGCCAAGTGCGAGGCGTGGACGAGGACCAGGCCCAGGCCTTCCACCAGGATGAGGGCCGGCAACAGCATCCGCGTGCCAGGGATCTGGCCCCGCCGCCAATCCCGCATCATGGCGAGCACTCGCAGGGCCAACAAGGTCATTAGCGCGCTCATGATCCAGGGCAGGGCCCTGTGCCCGGGGGCCCGCAGGCGCAGCAACAGGGCCGTCCCTCCCAGGGCGAGGAAGGCGCCCCAGAGCAGGGCGGAAGGTCGAGGTGGCTTGGCCATCACTCCAGCCTACGGCCTCCTGACCTGATCTTGCGGATCGCCAAGCGATCCGCTTTCCGGGGCCGCCCAACGGCACCGGCCCGCATCCCACTCGCGTAGAATGAAACCTTCAAGGAGAGTGCTCATGGCGGGCTTGGACATGGCGGGGGTGGGCGGCAAGGTGGGCAGCCTGATGGACAGCCTGCGGGACGCCTACGGGGACACCCTGGTGGAGTTGGGGAACGAGGGCGCCAATATCATCGTGTTTGACGCGGATCTGGCCGGTTCCACCCGCACCAGCAAGTTCGCCAAGGCCTTCCCGGAGCGCTTCTTCAACATGGGTGCCGCCGAGCAGGGCATGGTGGCCGCCGCCGCCGGGGCCGCCACCACCGGAGTAGTGCCCTTCGTCAGCACCTTCGCCATGTTCGCCACGGGCCGCGCCTACGAGTTCGTCCGCCAGGCCGTGGGGGTGGGCCGCCAGAACGTGAAGATCGTCGCCACCCACGCGGGCCTCACCGTGGGCGAGGACGGCGGCACCCACCAGTGCCTCGAGGACTTGGCCCTCATGCGCATGATCCCGGGCATGACCATCATCTCGCCCGCGGACGCCATCGAGACGAAGCAGGCCATCCGCGCTGCCTACGCCCACCTGGGGCCCGTCTACGTCCGCCTCACCCGCGACAAGTTCCCCCGCATCCATGCGGAGGACTACCGCTTCCGGATGGGCAAGGCCGTGGTGATGCGGGAAGGCCGGGACGTGCTGCTGGTGGGTTGCGGCCTGGGCACCTCCATCTGCCTTGACGCTGCGGAGCTGCTGGCAGCCGAGGGCATCGAAGCCACGGTACTGCACACGCCCACGGTCAAGCCCTTCGACCGCGACACGCTGATCGCGCTGGCGAAGAACCACAGCGCCGTCGTCACCTGCGAGGAGCACCAGTCCCACGGCGGGCTCGGCGGCATCGTGGCGGAGATTCTGTCCGAAACCCATCCCATGCCCGTGCGGCGCGTGGGCGTGAAGGACCTCTTCGGCCAGAGCGGCAAGCCCGAGAAGCTG
>CAIXHJ010000193.1 GCA_903919165.1 uncultured Holophagaceae bacterium | reverse complement strand
GATGACGTTCTTGGCATCAGCAGGATCCCTGGGAATGAGCAGTCGCTTGATCTCCGCGTCCCCCTCCGCGATGGCCTTCTTCAGCTCGGAGATCTCCAGCTCGGCCATCTCCCGCAGGTCAGCGTCCATGGACTTGTCGCCCAGAATGGACTCGGCCTCCTCCAGTTGCTTGAGGCGAGTGCGCTGGGCCTGGAAGGCTCGCACCACGGGCTCCAGCTCGGCGCGAAGCTTGGTCAGCTCGCGCAGGCGCTTGGGGTCCGACACCACGGCAGGATCCTGCAGCTGCGCCTCCACTTCCTGGAAGCGGGCATCGACGGCTTCAAGCTGATCGAGCATGGTCCACCTTTTTAGCTATCTCCAACTTTCGGCGGAGCCAAGATTTGGAGCACACAAAAAAGAAGAACGGGCCGATCAGCTCGGCCCGTTCTTTGGAACATCGCAGCTAGGCTTCGTTCGTAGCCGATGCGACCTCAACGACAGCAGCTTCCTTCTTCGCGTACTTCTTGTTGAACTTCTCCACGCGGCCTTCGGTATCCATCAAACGCTGCTTGCCCGTGAAGTAGGGGTGGCAATTGGAGCAGATTTCCACGCGCAGCTCCTTCTTGGTGGAGCGCGTCATGAACTCGTTGCCACAGGCACAGTGGACCTTCACGTTGTGCAGTTCGGGATGCATCTTTTCCTTCATCACTTTCCTCCTGGGACCGACCGGATGCCCCCATGAGCGGGGTTCGTGCACGCGGCTTGTCCACGCAAGACGACCAGTCTATCGGTGAATCCCTGTCAACTCAAGGGGGATTCCCCGGGAAGGGCATCTCAGACAGGCTTTGCCTGTCTGAGATGTGGGGGTCCGGGGGACATCGCGAGCGAAGCGAGCAGGCGGTCCCCCTGGGGAGGATATTACCCTTGCTCCTGAGGCGTCAGCACCCGCCGTTCTGCCAGCAGTCGCTTGAAACGCAGTGCGATCATTACGCTCAGCAGGAGGGTGGCGTTGAAGCTGAGTTCCAGTGGAACCTTCCACCACTGGAACTGGACCCGCCCCAGGAGGCCCGCTTCGACAAAGAACATCAGGGCCGTGAAGGCCACCGGCTCGAGCAGGGTCTGCCAGAGGGGGCGTTCCTGGCTGTGCCTTTCCAGCAGGAACCCTGTAAAGGCTCCATAGAGCAGGCGGGTGGGCTTGAACCCGTGGTGGGTGGTGAAGCCCAGGGGAATGGAGAGCAGGAGGGTGATGAGAACGGCCACGACCGTCCGGGCCCACGGATTCAACCGCAACCAATGGCGACGCACCCAGAAGTAGCCGGCGCCCACCGCCAGCCCCTGGGCGGCGGCGAAGGCCAGACTGATGTACCAGTGCCACCCCTCGATCCACAAGTGCCCGCCGGTGGCAAGGCCGATGATCATGCCGGCTGCGAGGGCGGTGCCGCCCCGATGGTTGGCGTCCTGGCCCTCGCCAGCAGCGATCTCCTCGGCCAGCTGGATGGGGTGTTCCTTTTCTGACAAAAGGGCCGACATGGCCGACTCAGAATGAATGCCCCTGGCTTCGGCCTCATCCAGTAGGTGGGCCTCCAATTCCCTGATCAGGGTGAGCCGACGCCGACACGTCAAACCCTGGAGGCCTGAGCCTACTTGGTTGAGATAGGCTTCCAGCGCCCTCAGCACGGGAAGCCCTCTAGGCCTTCGGCCCCACGAAGGCCTGGACCATGTCCACGAACTGGTTCCACTCCTTCTTCTTGGCCGACAGGAAGGCCAGACCCGCAGGCTGAATGGCATAGTACCGGCGCTCCCGGCCGTTGTCCTGGGTCTCCCAGTAGGAACTGATGAATTCGGTCGCCTCGAGTTTGTGGAGGGCCGGGTAGAGTGCCCCTTCCTTCAACGTGTAAGTACCGCCGGTGCGGTGGCGGACTGTCTCGATGATCTGGTAGCCGTACATGGGCCCCTCGCAGAGCAGCGACAACAGCAACAGGGGTGTGCTGCCCTTCAGCAGTTCACGGTCCATAAAGGCCTCCAGGTTAGGAGAAAATGGCAGGTCCCAATGTGCCTCGCAAAGCGATGGCCGTCAACCTCCTTTCATGGCCTCCGTCAGCGGGATATGGCTGGCCCGCCAGGCCGGCAGTCCTCCTCCTGCCAGCCCCATGAACAGGCTGAAGGCCAACCCCTTCGCCATGAGGCTGGGGGTGATCAGGAAGGCGAAGCTCACGTCTGAGAAGGTCTGGAAGTTCGTCGCGCCGGTCTGGATTCCATTGAATCCCAGAGAGAGAAGCACGCCTGCCACGCCTCCCAGGGCGCAGAGCATGAGGGCCTCCCATTGGAAGCTGGCCATGATCTCGAGCTGCCGGAACCCGAGGGCCCGCAGGGTTCCGATCTCCTGGGTGCGGCTCGCCACGGAGGCGTACATGGTGTTCATGGCCGCGAAAATGGCCCCCACCGTGAGGATCACTGTGATGAGGTTGCCCAGGATCCTGATGGGCTGTCCCGCTTCGGTCTGCTCAGCGTAGTAGTCGGGTTCGGCCCGGACCTCCAGCTTCAGCCGCTTGTCCTGATCCACCATCTGCGCAAAGCCCGGAACCTGCGCGGCCCCTCTCAGCCGCACCAGCGCACTGGAGAACATGGTGCGCTTGTAGGCCTGC
Source organism: uncultured Holophagaceae bacterium (assembly GCA_903919165.1). Taxonomy (GTDB): domain Bacteria; phylum Acidobacteriota; class Holophagae; order Holophagales; family Holophagaceae; genus Geothrix. The sequence goes on along the minus strand of CAIXHJ010000193.1, from coordinate 5,345 downwards.
ATGAGGGTGACCACATCCACCCAGATTTCACTGTCGAAGGCCGACCCGCCACCATCGAAAATGCCCACCACCTCCCAGGTCCGACCACCGAAGGTCTGCTTCTGGCCCAGCCCCAGTCCCGTGAACCGGCCCTGCATCCGCCTCGGGACCAGCATCTCGTTCAGGCCCGGCGTCATCCAGCGTCCCTGCACCAGACGAACCTGGTCCCGCATCCGGATGCCTGGGGGTTCAAGACCTCGCACCGTGACGTTGGAGGATCCGTCCCCATCCGCCTTGTCCAGGGAGCGCACAACGACGCACTCCGAAGAGACCAGGGGCCCGGTCGCGTCTTCAGCCACCAGGGGCGAGGTCTTGAGGATGCGCATCTTGTCCCGTTCGATGGTGCTGCTTAGCTCCACCCGGGAATTGGGCCGGATGACGATGGCCTGGTCACCCCGCCCGCTGCTGACAAAGGCCCGGGACAGCCCCTGGTCCAGGGAGAGCACCACTACGAAGATGGCCACCACCACGCCGATGGCTCCGGCCGTGCTGAGGGTGCTGACCTTCCGTTGCCAGAGGCTCCGCCAGTTGTAGCTGAGGGGGACGGGGTACCGAATGGCGGCCCAGGTCAGCCAGGCCAGGTAGGGCATGAGGATGACGTAGAGCACTGTCATCACAGACTCCTCAGCCCATCCACGATGGGTCTCCGGGTGGCGCGGTAGGCCGGGATGAAGGTGGACAGGACGCCTACCCCAAGGGTGGCCTGGAAGCAGAGCGCCATGGTACCGAAGTCGATGGTGAAGTTCTGGAGGTAGGGAAGGAAGGTCCCAGCCACGTTGCGGATCGCACCCGCCATGGCCCAGGCCAGCCCCAGGCCGAACACGCCGCCCAGGATGGAGAGCAGGACGCCCTCTCCCATGAGGAGGAGAAGAATCTGCCCGGTCCGGAACCCCATGGCGCGGAACACCGAGATCTCGATGGTACGCTCCCGGATGGCCATGGCCATGGTGTTGGCCGTGACGATGAGGATGGCCACCAGCACGGCCCCGGTGATCATCTGGATGATGGTGGTGTAGTTCCCCATCATTTTCAGGAACTCCAGCTGGAAGGCGTTTTCGGTTTCACTGAAGGTCGGCTCCACCGCATCCCGGAAGTGGCGATCGATGCGCTCGATGAGCTTGGGGACGTCGTCGGGGTGCCGCACCCGCACGAAGAAATTTCCCGTGCGGCCCTTCATGTAAAACACCCCCTCTTCGAGCAGCTTGTAATTGAAATGCAGCCCCATCTCATCCGCCGGGCGTTTGGACCTGAAGATGCATCGCACCGTCAACCTTACGGTGATGGGAAAGATTTCACTCTGGAGGGAGATCACATCCCCGATCTTCCATCCGAACTTGTCTGCCAGGGCCTTGCCCACGATGCATCCGTTCCGGTCCCGGAGGAAATCCCGGTACTGGGCGTCCGAGTAGTCCACGATCTCCTCCTTGAAGATCGCAGTCACATACTCCGCCTCGCTGGCGAAGTTGGGGAAGAAATTGCGGCGGTCGATGTAGACCCCCTGGAACCATTGGAGCCCCATCACCGCTTCGACCTCGGGCTGCTGTCGTATCCAGTCTTCATACCGCATGGGCAGCATGTTCGTGATGGACACCTTGTGCCGCACGACGATGCGGTTGGAGGCGTCGGGGTTGTTCGCGAAACCGTCCAGGGTCGCGAGGACGCTCTGGAGGATAGCGATGAGGGCCACGGACACAGTGATGGAGAGGATCGTCAGCACCGTCCTCCGTTTCGAGCGGAAGAAGGACCGCAGGATCAGGTGGAGAAACTTCACGACCTCACCGGTTCACCTCGACCGTCCGGTCGAGTACACCCTTCTCCAAATGAATCTGATGCCTCGCATGATGCGCTGCTTTCGGATCGTGGGTGACCATGACGATGGTCTTGCCGAGATCCCTGTTCAGCCCCTCCAGCAGGGCCATGATCTCCTCGGCATTCTTCGCGTCCAGGGCGCCGGTGGGCTCGTCTGCCACCAGCAGTTCTGGGTTGCTCACGATGGCCCGGGCCACGGCCACCCGCTGTTCCTGTCCTCCCGATAGCTGGCGCGGGTAGTTCTCCATGCGGTCCATGAGGTTCACCCGCTCCATGGCCTCCACCACCCTCTCCCGGCGCTCGCGACGGCCCATGGGCGTCAGCAGCAGGGGGAGCTCCACGTTCTCGAAGGCAGTCAGTACCGGGACCAGATTGTAGTTCTGGAAGATGAACCCCACGTAGGCGGATCGCCAGGCAGCCAGCTCGTCGTCATCGAGGCCGTTGAGCGCGAAGCCACATACGTCCAGCTCGCCAGCCGAGGGCCGGTCGATCCCCGCGATGAGATTCAGGAGGGTGGTCTTGCCGCTGCCGCTGGGCCCCATGAGGGCGTAGTACCCACCGGCCGGAATGTCCAGGTCGATGCCCTGAAGCACCGGGATCTCCAGGGTCTCGCGGTAGTAGCTCTTCGCCAGCCTCCGCAGGCGGATGATGGGCTCGCCGTTCATCGGTTCTTCACCTTCACCTTGGCCCCGGGTTCTAGCTTGGTATCCGAGAGCAGCACCAGGAGGGTGGACCCTTTTTCGAGACCGGTCACTTCGTAACCGATGGGATTCTCAGCCACGATGGTGATGGGTTTCAGGGCCGCCAGCTCCCGCTCCAGCACCCACACGAATGACTGGCCTTTCTGCCGCACCACCTGCTCCCGGCCCAGCACCAGCACGTCCTTGAGGTAGGGTTCGCCCAGGAAAGTCACCTTGGCGCCCATGTCCGGGAACAGATACGGGTTCTTTTCCTTGAACGCCACCCGGACGATGACCACGGCCTTCTGACGGTTGGAAGTGGGATAGATCTCCCGGAGCTCGCCGCTCAGGGACTTGGCGCCGGGATCCGCCTCCAGGGCATCCACCCGTACCTCCACCGGCATCCCCTTCCGGAGCTTGGTGATGCCGTTCTCACTCACCTCTACTTCCACCTCGAGGGAATCGAAGTCCGCCAGCACCGCCACCGCATTGATGGCGTTGGCCCCTCCCGCGGTTCCGGGGCTCACCGTCTCCCCCACTTCGGAAAGCTTCTGGGTGACCGTGCCCGTGAAGGGAGCCCGAAGCACCATGTTTTCGAGGGTCGCGTCCAGGTACCGCAGCTGCGCCGCCAGCGAGGCCTTGTTGGTGCGCAGGTGTTCCAGGCTGGAGCGATCGAGAATACCCTCCTTGCAAAGCGCCTCGCCGCGCAGAAGATCCGCCTGGGCCTGTTCCAGGTTTACCGCGGTCTGATCCCGATTGGCCTCCAGATCCGTGGCTTCGAGCTTCGCGATGATCTGGCCCTTCTGGACTCGGCTCCCTTCCTCCACGCCCAGCCAGTCCAGGCGGCCAGGAACCTTCGCCGAGAGCGTGGCCCGATGGCGGGCCACCAAGTAGCCCGAGGCGCTCACCAGCGGGTTCCGTTCGCCGGCCTTGAACACCATGGGGGTGGTGACGGAAAGCACTACAGGCGCGTTCTTCCGGATCACAGCGAAGACGACGACTGCCAGTCCTAGGAGTCCGAGCACCAACCAGCCCATGGGGAACCGCTTGCGGATGACGGCGGGTTTTCGGGCGGGGGACTCGCTCATGCACGGTTCTCCAAATATCCAGGTGACGAAAGCCTATCCTCAGCTCAGAGACGACGGAAGGACTTCGAAGCCCGGGAGAATACAGGCGTCAACCCCCAGGCCAGGAGGACCATCGGAAGGGGCACCACCAGCAACCAAGCCACGCTGGCATGCCAGAGGCTGGTCCAGAACATCCGGATCGCTCCCCAGACTCCAGCCTGAAGAACCCCTTGGAGATAGGACAGGGACAAAGGCAGGTGGGGATCGCCGAAAAGCGACTCTCCCAGCCGGATGAATGGCAGAAGGAGAAGGAGTTGAAGGGGGTAGGCCAGGTAGTTGGCCAATTGCATGGCCGGCTGGTTCAGTCGAAAAGCCATCGTCATACCCACGCAGAGCAGGGTCGAAGTCCCGAACAGGGGAATGATCCCCAGGGCTACTCCCACCGCCAGGCTCCAGGCCAACCCCTCCGGACTCAGCCCCTGCTTGAGCATTCCGAGGATGGGATCCCAGACCCGGTTCCGTGCCCAACCCATCAGGACCAGGCCGATACCGGAAGGGGCCGGTGGTCCCGCACGAAGTGCACCGAGGTGACCGTGGCTGAGAAGGGCTTAAGCATGGATCTCCTGGAGAACCCCAGGGTACCCCACCCCGACGGCGGTAGCATGGGGGTTTGCCTACACCAGGTCTCGGCCGCAGGCCGCGCCTGCTCACTTTCCAGGGAGAACCTTCGTCATGCCATGGATTCATCGCCCCCTGCTCAACATCTCGGCCTGGGCGCTCTGCGCCTGCGTCCTCGCCGTTGCGGGCACTCCGCCCGGAACCCCCTTCATGAAGCCTAGTCCACTGCCCTACCACGCCCCCCAGTTCGACCGGATCCACGATGACGACTACCTGCCCGCGATCCTAGCCGGCATGAATGCGCACATGGCCGAGATCCAGAAAATCGCCGACAACCCAGTCGCACCAACCTTCGGGAACACCCTCGTGGCCATGGAACGGGCCGGATCCCTGTTGAACAGGACCACCAAAGTGTTCTTCGCCCTCACCAAGGCAAACACGAACCCCACCCTTCAGAAAGTCGAGGCCGAGGTGGCCCCGAAGCTGGCGGCGCACAATGACGAGATCTTCCTGAACTCCCGGCTATTTAGTCGCGTCAAGGCCATCTATGACCAACGGGAGGGCCTCAAACTCGGGTCCGAGGACCGAGCACTGGTCGAGCGCTACTATCGCGACTTCGTCCATGGCGGGGCCCAGCTCGCTGCCTCCGACCAGATGACGCTCCGTGCCCTCAACCAGGAAGAGTCCAAACTCATCACCGAGTTCCAGAACCGGCTGCTGGCAGCCACGAAGGACGGCGCTTTGGTCGTTGCGGACAGGGCGAGCCTGAAGGGCCTCTCCGAGGGCGAGATCGATGCCGCCGCCGCGGATGCCAAGGCGCGTGGCCTGGAGGGGAAATTCATCCTCCCACTCCAGAACACCACCCAGCAACCCGCGCTGGCCTCCCTGGCGGACCGCTCCGTCCGCGAGCGCCTGTTCAAGGCTTCCGTGGGCCGGGCCGATCAGGCCAATGCCAATGACACCCGTACCCTCGTCCTCCGCCTCGGGCAGCTCCGGGCGGAAAAGGCCCGCCTGTTCGGCTACAGGGACTACGCCTCCTACGTCCTGTCCACCCAAATGGCGAAGACCCCCGAAGCGGCAGAGAGGCTGATGACCTCTCTGGTGCCCGCGGCCACGGCCAAGGCCCACGCCG
>CAIXHJ010000192.1 GCA_903919165.1 uncultured Holophagaceae bacterium | reverse complement strand
GCTGCAGGAGGCCGTGGACGCCCTCTTCGAGAACGGCAAGCGCGGCCGCCTCCTCCGAGGCGTCAGTAACCGCCCCCTCAAGTCCCTCAGCGACGCCCTCAAGGGCAAGCAGGGCCGGTTCCGCCAGAACCTGCTCGGCAAGCGCGTGGACTACTCGGGCCGCTCCGTCATCGTGGTGGGTCCCGATCTCAAGCTGCACCAGTGCGGCTTGCCCAAGAAGATGGCCCTCGAGCTCTTCAAGCCCTTCATCTTCAACCGGCTCGAGCACAAGGGCTACGCCGCCACCATCCGCCAGGCCAAGGAGATGGTCGAGGAAGGCCGTCCCGAGGTCTGGGACGTCCTGGAAGAGGTCATCAAAGACCACCCGGTCCTGCTGAACCGCGCGCCGACCCTCCACCGCCTGGGCATCCAGGCCTTCCAGCCCGTGCTGGTCGAAGGCAAGGCCATCCGCCTCCATCCTCTCGTCTGCACAGCCTTCAACGCCGACTTCGACGGCGACCAGATGGCCGTGCACGTACCCCTCAGCCCCATGGCCCAGATCGAGGCCAAGGTGCTGATGATGTCCACCCAGAACATCCTCAACCCCGCCAATGGCCGCCCGAACGTGGTGCCCAGCCAGGACATCGTCCTCGGCGCCTACTACCTGACCAAGAAGCGCGTTGGCCGCAAGGGCGAAGGCATGGTCTTCGCCAACGCTAATGACGTCGTCGCCGCCCACGAGGCGGGTGTGGTCGATACCCACGCCATCATCCAGATCCGCCACACTGGCGAATGGGTGGATACCGAGGCCTGGCACGCCAAGGACCCCAAGAAGAACTCCGAGCAGGAGGTCTTCGAGGCCCCCGGCGAGACGGTTATCAGCCAGCTCAAGACCACCACCGTGGGTCGCGTGCTCTTCAACCGCAGCCTGCCTCCTGAAGTGCCCTTCATCAACGGCCTGCTCAAGAAGGAGGGCCTACTCTCCCTCGTGAACCGAGCCTACAAGCTGAACGGCCCCGAGGTGACCATCCGCATGCTGGACGCCATGAAGGACACCGGCTTCCATTGGGCCATGCGCGCCGGCGTGTCCGTGGGCATCGACGACCTTGTCGTGCCCGACTCCAAGGCCAAGCTGCTCAAGAAGGCCTCGGACGAAGTCCGGGCCATCGAGAAGGAATCCTACGAGGGCCGCCTGGACGCCTCCACCCGCTACAACCGTATCCTCGAAGTGTGGGGCAAGACCAGCGACCAGGTCGCCGCCGACATGATGAAGGAACTGGAGAAGCGCAACGAAACTGGCGAATTCCTCAACTCCATCTACATCCTGGCGGACTCCGGCGCCCGCGGTTCCAAGACCCAGATCCGCCAGGTCGCCGGCATGCGCGGTCTCATGGCCCGCCCCAGCGGCGACATCATCGAGACCCCGATCACGGCTAATTTCAAGGAGGGCCTCAGCGTCCTCGACTACTTCATCTCGACCCACGGTGCTCGCAAGGGCCTGGCGGACACCGCGCTGAAGACTGCCGACTCCGGCTACCTCACCCGCAAGCTGGTGGACGTGGCCCAGGACGTCATCGTCAACGAGGAGGACTGCGAGACCCTCAACGGCATCGAGGTGGAGTCCATCGTCAACAGCGACGGCACCATCCGCTCCCGCCTGCGCGACCGCATCATGGGCCGCGTCTGCCTCGACGACATCGTGGATCCCTACGATGCCACCAAGGCCCTCGCTCCCGCCGGGACCCTCATCTCCGAGGAACTGGCGTTCAAGATCGAGACCAGCGGCATCCCCAAGGTCAAGATCCGCTCCACCCTGACCTGCGAAGCCCGCCGCGGCATCTGCGCCAAGTGCTACGGACTGAACCTCAGCACCGGCCGCCTGGTGGATCTCGGCGAGGCCGTGGGCGTCATCGCCGCCCAGTCCATCGGCGAGCCCGGCACCCAGCTCACCATGCGGACCTTCCACGTGGGCGGCGCCGCGAGCCGCACCTCCGAGAAGAGCACCCACGAGGCCCAGATCGCGGGCATCGTGAAGTTCGACGGCCTGGAAAACACCAAAGAACAGCGCAGGACCGTCGTCAACCGCAAGGGCGAGACCGTGGCCCTCACGCGCAACGGCTACCT
>CAIXHJ010000191.1 GCA_903919165.1 uncultured Holophagaceae bacterium | reverse complement strand
GCCAAGTTCGAGCGGGTCTTCGCCTGCTGCCGCGACCTGGGCCTGCGCCTGGTGGCCCATGCGGGCGAGGAAGGGCCGCCGAGCTACGTCTGGGAGGCCCTGGACCGCCTCCGGATCGAGCGCATCGACCATGGCGTGAGATCCACGGAGGATCCGGAACTGGTGGAGCGGCTGGTCCGGGAGCGGGTGCCCCTCACGGTCTGCCCCCTCTCCAACGTCAGGCTTCGCGTCTTCCCGGTCCTGGCCCAGCACAACCTCAAGCACATGCTGGACCGGGGGCTGTGCGTCACCCTCAACTCCGACGATCCGGCCTATTTCGGCGGCTACATCGGCCAGAACTTCCTGGAGATCGCCCAGGCCCTGAACCTGTCCCGGGACGATCTGGTGACCCTGGCACGGAACAGCCTCCACGCCAGCTTCGTCACCCAGGCCGAGCGGGCCCCCTGGCTGGCCGAGCTGGAGGCGGTGGCGGGCCAAGGCTGAAGCCCAACGGGTCCATCGACGGGAAGCCCAGGCGCAGTGCGGGTGCGGCTCTGGCATTGATGCAAAAATTTGGATTAATTCGACCAGGTGAACTTGTTCCAACAAGAATTGTATTGTTTTCATTCGTAATAGACGACTACCTTCATGTCCGCCCTCAGGAGGTGGGTCGACATGTTCCGTTCAAGCTTCCGTTCCCTGTTCTCCAGGCTGGTGTTCCTCGTGGCGCCGGCCCTGCTCGCCCAGGGCGGCATCATGCCGCCGCCGCCGCTGCTGCTCATCGTTCGCGAGGAGGTCAAGCCCGGCCGTGGGGGGCCACACGCGGTCACGGAGACCGCCTGGACCCGGGCCCTCACCAAAGCCAAGTCCACGGACCACTACCTGGGCATGACCTCGCTGACTGGGCCTTCGGAGGCCTGGTTCATCATGGGCTACGCCAATCACGCGGACTGGGACACCAAGCAGCATGAACTCGACAAGGACCAGACCTTCATGAAGGAGGTCGACAAGATCGCCCAGGACGACGGCGAACACCTCACGGGCACCCGCAGCATCCTGGCGGCCTTCCGCAAGGACCTGAGCTTCGGCCCGGATGTGGAGATCGGCAAGATGCGCTACTTCCGGGTGCGGACGTTCCGCGTCAAGCAGGGGCAGGCCAAGGCCTTCGAGGACGGCATCAAGCTGAACCTGGCCGCTTACGGGAAGAGCAACTTCCCGGGCTCCTTCGCCTTCTACGAAGTTCTCGCCGGCACGGGCTCACCCACCTACATCGTGCTGCGCCCCATGAAGTCCCTGGCGGACCTGGATGCCCTCGCCAGTGCCAATGCAGCCGCTCAGGAAGCCCTCGGCGAGGAAGGCCGGAAGGCCCTCCAAAAGGGGTCCGTGGAGACCCTGAACGCCGTGGATACCCAGCTCTTCTCCTTCAGCCCCAAGCTGAGCTTCCCCGGCCCCGCCACCATCGCCAGCGATCCCGCCTTCTGGACCGTCAAGGCCGAGTAGGGAGCGGCGAACGAGGTGGAAATCCAACGGGAATGTGCGAGATCAACTGCTTTCGCCGGCGATGAACACCGCTGAACACCGACCAAAGCATGACTGAAAAGGGCAGCCGGGAGTCTGTAGGGGTGCGTCGCTCAAAGGCATGGGCGCCCCTACGGACTTCCGGCCACGCCGAAGGCCTCCCGCCGCGAGCCGCACCTCAACTCAAACGCTAGGCGCCCCCCCGGGAGTCTGGTTGCGCTCGATGAAGGCCTGGATGGCCTGGGCGCAGGCTTCGGGGCGGGTCTGCAGGAACCAGTGGGGGCCCTGGAGGGTGACGATGTCGAGGTCGGGCCGGTGGGCGCGGATCCAGTCGGTGGCCAACCTGGGGACCAGCCGGTCCTGGCTGGCGCAGAGGGCGAGGATGGGCACCTGGATCGGGTCGAGCAGGGGCGTGTGATCCACCGCCATCACGGCCAGGAGCCGGGCTTTCAGCGTGGCGATGGGGACCATTGGCAGCATGGTCCAGACGAGGGCGGTGAGGGGGCTCGAGGCCCAGCGGCCCAAGATCAACCAGCGGAGCAGGAGCAGGGGCAGTCGCCTGGGTGGCAGGGCGCGGAGGATCCGGGCCGTCCAGGCCAGGGCGGGGCGGGGATTCCGGGCGAAGGTGGAGCAGAGCACCAGGCCCACCAGGCCTGCGGGGCGTTCCGCCGCCAGGGCGATGGCCACGGGGCCCGAGAAGGATTCGCCCAGCAGGAGGAAGGGTCGATCCACCGGCAGCTGCGCCCGCGCGAAGGCCACGCAGTCGGGATAGGACGACAGCGCCACTGGATACCGCACCACCCGAGTCTCCATGCCATCCAGGACCCGCACGAACGGCTCGAACATCAGCCCCGTGCCATCCAGGCCGGGGAGGAGGACCAGCGCGGGGCAGGGCGAAGAAGACATAGGGGTAGTATACCAGGAGCCGCCCGGATCCGGACCTCCCCTAGCCTGTCAGATGGTCAGCCAGGCTCGTGCGGGCGGCGGTTGGCCGCCCTGGGCCCTTACATCTCCACGAGCTTGGGGTGGACCAGCCGCTCGAAGTCCTTGTAGGCCATGCTGATCAGCTCGGTGTGCGACCCGGCGTTGAAGGCGATCTGCTCGTCCGCCGCCAAGTGGGACTCCACGAAGACCCTCATGCCGTAGAGGTTCCCGAAGGGCGGCATGGCGCCGGGCTCGCATTCGGGGAAGTCGCCGATGAACTCCCGCTCATCCGCCAGCTTCGCGGACACGGCCCCCGCGGCCTGGCGCAGGAGCTCCAGATCCACCTTCCGGGTGGCCGGCACCACCGCCATGGCCAGGTGGCCGTCCAGGTTCACCACCACGGTCTTGGCCATCTCCTTCCCATGGATATGCGCCGCCCCCGCCACCGAGGTGGCGGTGAAGGCCAGAGGGTGCGGGATGATGCAATGGGCCACCCCGTGCGCATCGAGGAATTCCTTCAGCTTGGTCGTGGGCATGGCGGCCTCCTCCGGCAGACAGCGACCCAAGGATGGGTTCCGGATGGGGGGATCGCCAATGTTTCGACGCGAGCCGCTTTCTGGCCCCGGAATCGGCAACGCCAATGGCCGGGAGGGCCCCAAGGCGCAAAGGAAAGTGCCTGGCAGCAAGGCTAGCTCACGCCATTCCCACGGACCTCCGGCCCCACCGGAACGCTTGCGGTGGGCCCATGCCCGTTGAGAGGGCGCCCATCCGCGTTCATCGGTGGCATACAGGTTCGTTCCGTGGACCCAGCCATTCCAACAACCCTCATCTTGCTCTTTGAAACAGAGACTCCATGGCCACCCGGCCGCCG
>CAIXHJ010000190.1 GCA_903919165.1 uncultured Holophagaceae bacterium | reverse complement strand
CGCAACCGACCGGAAGGGCTTCCAAACAGGCGACCAGCGGGTGCGACGCGGGGAGTATAGCCGTTTCCCCGGACCCATCATGGGTCTGGGCCATCCCTTGGAAATAGGCCCCGCTCTCATGCACCCAATGGGCCCGGAGCCGGTCGAGTTGCAGTTCCTCGCGGAGCTGCCCCAGCACCCGGTTCAGAATCTCGCCTTCATTCCGGACCGGGATGATTTCCTTGCTGAGTGAAAGGAGGCGCGATAGGAGATGGCTCCGCTGCTCCAATTCAGCCTGGACATCCAGAAGCTTCCGGTTGCCATCCTGGGCCTCCTTCAGCTGCGCTTCGAGGTGTTCAACGACCTGCTGGCTGAACTGGCGGAGCGCGGCTCCTTCGCGACCTTGTTCGAGACGGTCCCTTTGCCCCCCGATGTAGGCCTCGACCTGCCCGACGAACATGAAGGGATCGATGGGTTTGGGGATGAATCCGTCGCAACCCGTGACTAGGGCGGTTTCGCGGTCGATCCTCATCGTCTTGGCGGTCAAGGCCACGATGAGTGTGGTGTCCAGGTCGTGATTCTGGCGCAGCTTCGTGGCGACTTCGAATCCTGACAGTCCCGGCAGGTTGATGTCGAGGAGGATGAGGGCTGGCTTCAGGGCCTGGGCCAGGTCACAACCCTTGAGGCCATCCTCGGCCCAGTGCATCTCGTAGCCCGCCTGCGACAGCAGACGCTGCACGAGGCGCCAGTTCATGGAATTGTCCTCGATGCACAGGATGCGTGGCCTGGAGTCGGTCATGCCCTGTCTCCCCCGGCGATTGGCATTTCCACGGTGAAGGCGCTGCCCACCCCTTTCCGGCTGGTGGCAGAAATGCGGCCCCTCATGAGCCACATGAACCGCTGGCTGATGGCCAGTCCGAGTCCCGTGCCCCCGAAACGGCGGGTGATGCTCCCATCGACTTGCTGGAAGGGCCTGAAGAGGCGATCCAGTTCGTTCTCCGACATGCCAATGCCAGTGTCCTCGATGCGCATCTTGAACCTGCCAGATTCCTCGGTGGCGGAGATCGTCACCGTGCCTGCTTCCGTGAACTTGATGGCGTTTCCGGCCAGGTTCGTGAACACCTGCCGGAGCCTACCCCGGTCCCCCAGAACGCGGAGGTCTGCCTCTGGCCGGTGGTAGATGACTTCGATGTGACGACCCCTGATGAGCCCTGCGGACATGGCCACGACTTCGTCCAGCAGCTGCACGGGATCCACTTCCTCCAGTTCCAGCTCCATCTTGCCCGCTTCGATCTTCGACAGATCGAGGATCGAATCGATGAGTCCAAGCAGGGAGAGGCCGTTCTGGTAGATGATCTGGAGATCCTCATGCACATCCTGTCCCATCCGGCCGTTCGGATCCTGCATGAGCATGCCCGAAAACCCGATGATGGAGTTCAGGGGCGTTCGCAGTTCGTGGCTCATGTTGGCCATGAATTCGTCCTTCAGACGGTCGACCTCTTTCAGTTTCTGGTAGCTGGTGAGGAGGTTGTCATTGAGTTGCCGGAGTTCCTGGGTCTTTTCCTTGACCTTTTCCTCGAGTGTGCTGGTCCAGGCCTTGAGTTCCACCTGGCTTTGTTCCAGTCCTTTGGTTCGGTCTTGGACCAACTGCTCAAGGTTGGCGCGGATCTCCTCCAGCTCCCAGATGGTCTCCATCAGTTGGCGAGTGCGTTCCTGGACTCGGTATTCCAGCAGCCGGTTATGACGTTCGATCTCGTCTCGGGAGACCCGGAGCCTCTCGGTCATCACTTCGAAGGACTGGCTCAGGTCCTGGATCTCGTCTCGAGTGTGGACCTTAACTGATACGGTCTCCAGGTTTCCCTGGGCGACCTTCTGGGCCGCCTCCGTCAATTGGATCACCGGGCGGAGGTAGCGGTTCGAGAAGAAGATCGCCCCACCGATGCCCAGGACCAGGGTGACCAGACCCACGAAGAGGCTGGCCTTGATGTTGTCGTGGACCGCGCGCTGTGTGCCTTCCGTCGTGAATCCTATGATCAAGGTTCCCACCTGGTCGGCCCTTGGTTCTTCGTAGAAGACCGGGGCGACGGCAACGAGCATGTTGTCCCCTTGTCGGGTGTAGGTGTGGGAGATGCCATCACTGGGCACCTGCCCCGCGGCCCACTCGGGTGTGGTGGGCGTATTGTCAAGGGGTTCGCCCTTGGCGCCGTAGACCGCGCTGAACCGGAAGGCAGGGATGTTCTGCACGCCTTGAAGCACCTTGGCGATGTCGCGGGTATTCCCGTTGCTGACGGCCGGGCCCAGGGCATAACTGGCCGTCTCGGCCACCTGGCGGGCACTCAGTTCCGCCTGGGCACGGATTTGTCGCTCCACCCAACGCGGGTAGTACAGCAGGTTGAAGGCGATGAACGAGAGGACCAGGATGCTGATGACAGCGCTCAGCTTGGTCTTGATGGAAAGGCGGTACATGGTTGGGTGCCCGTGAAATCGGCCTCCAGCCTAACAGCTGGGAGAGGTGGACCTCACGGTTGAGCCTGTGAACCTGGGCGCCCAATATCTCTCCACGGAGAGGTTCTACGCGAGCTGTTGGGTGTGCAGGAAGGAAATCCCGAGGGCCAAGATCAGACGAACAAAGAGCTGTGCCGTCAATTCAGGCGGGGATCCAGAAATGGAATCGGGCCGCACCATATTCGCGTAATTCGGCAAGCATCCATCCAGGCTGTGGTTCCAATGTGGTGTTCCGATCCGTCTCAATGACCAGGGCTCCACTCCGCGAGATCCAGGATCTCAGCTGGCTGGATTGGCGTACCCAGAGGGCGGAGGCCATTTCGTAGGGTGGATCCAGGAAAATCACTGCCTGATCCCGGAAGGAGTCTGCATGCAGCCGCCGCAGATCCTTGTGGATCGACCGGATCGGCAGACCGTTTAGGTTGCGCTGCAGGCAGGTCCAGCCCGGCTCTCCCGATTCCACGCAGGCCACCGGGCTGTACCCCCTGGAATGGGCCTCCACGGCGACTGCTCCCGTTCCTGCGCATAGATCCAGGAATGGGCCGGAGGCCCAGCGCTGGAGGATCGAGAACAGGGCTTCCCGGGCCCGGTCGGCCGTGGGACGCACCCTCAGGTCCCCGGCCGGGGGTGCCGAAAGTAGGCGCCCCTTCAGGATTCCGGCGACCACGCGCATGGCTAGAGGAGTATCCAAGTCATGGGTCAGTAGGCCCAGCGAAGGAGGGTCGCCCCCCAGGTGAAGCCAGCGCCGAAGGCGGCCAGGGCCACCAGGTCTCCTTTCTGCATCCGGTTCTCGCCCAGAGCCTGATGAAGAGCGGTGGGAATGGTGGCGGTGGTGGTGTTGGCGTAGCGGTCGATGTTCACCATCATGCGCGAGGGATCCAACTCAAGCCGCCTGGCGGCGGCATCCATGATACGGATGTTGGCCTGATGGGGAACAAAGAGCTTGAGATCGTCCCCTTTGAATCCGTTGCGGTCCAGCAGTAGCTTGCTGTTGTCGGCCATTTCGCGAACGGCGTTCTTGAACACTTCACTCCCGGCCTGATGGATGCAATGTTCCTTCGCCGCCACGGTTTCCGCCGTGGCTGGTTTCAAAGAACCGCCTGCGGGCATGTAGAGGAAGCGGCCGCCGGAACCATCCACCTTGTGTTCAAAGTCCAGAATGCCCAGGCCTTCCTCCACCCGCTCCACGATGACTGCCCCGGCCCCGTCCCCGAACAGCACGGAAGTCGCGCGGTCCTCCAGGTTGATGATGGTGGACATGATGTCCACGCCGACCACGCCCGCACGGCGGATGGCCCCGGCAGCCACCATGCTGGCGGCGGTGGTGAGGGCGTAAAGAAAGCCCGAGCAGGCGGCGTTCAAGTCGAAGCCGAAGGCGTTGCTGGCGCCGACCATGTCCTGGATTCGACAGGCCGTAGCGGGGAACAGGGTATCGGGTGTCACGGTGGTGACTAGGATCAAATCCAGTTCAGAGGCCTTGAGGCCCCGATTGTCCAGAGCCATCTGGAGGGCTGGGGCTCCCAGCTGAGAGGCGCCTGTGCCGGGTTCG
>CAIXHJ010000189.1 GCA_903919165.1 uncultured Holophagaceae bacterium | reverse complement strand
GGGAAAGCCGCTTGGCCTTCTGCCAGGCAACGACCGCGCTCAGGGCCTCCAGATTTTCCAGGGTGTGGATTCCCACAGCCGCAAACCATCGCCGGAACTGGGGGCCAAGCCGAAGCGCAGTCACCGCCCTGCCCGCTTCCAGCAGGTGGTCACGTGGTCGTCCACCATGCCCACCGCCTGCATGAAGGCGTACATGATGGTCGGGCCCACAAACCGGAAACCGCGTTGCTTCAGGGCCTTGCTCAGTACCTCGGCTTCAGGCGCCACCGCCGGGACCTCGGCCAGGGCCTTCGGGTGGTTCACCTTCGGGCTTCCAGCCACGAAGGACCAGAGGAAGGCGTCGAAGCTGCCGAAGTCCCCCTTGCACGCTCATGAAGGCGCGGGCGTTGTCTCGGGCCGAGAAGATCTTGAGGCGGTTCCGCACGATCCCGGAGTCTTGCAGGATTGCCTCGAGGTCGCCATCTGTCAGCGCCGCCACACGGATGGGATCGAAGCCTCGGAAGGCCTCCCGGTAGGCCTCCCGCTTGCGGAGGATCGTGATCCAGCTGAGGCCTGCCTGGGCACCTTCCAGGATCAGCATCTCGAAGAGATGCCGGTCATCATGCGCCGGGACGCCCCATTCCTCGTCGTGGTAGGCGATATACAGGGGGTCCGTGCCGCACCACCCGCAGCGGGGCTTCTCCCGGTTCGCGAGGCGACCCATGCAACCCCCTTCCTACTCCGTTCTTCTTTCACGTGGAGTGGGGGGCTCTAGCCGCCCCACTCCGCGCAGGACAACAGGGTGATCAGGCCTCCACCACGGTCGCCTTTATGATCCGGTCATCGCCCTTGATGGCCTGGACGACTGCGATGTCCGCATCGGAGACGCACTGACCGAAGACCGTGTGCACACCGTCGAGGTGCTTCACGTTGCTGCGATCCCCATTCACCACGAAGAACTGGCTGCCGCCAGTGTCCTTGCCGGCGTGGGCCATGGAGATGGCGCCCAGCTTGTGCTGGTGGGGATTGCCGGCTGTCTCGCACTTGATGTGCCAGCCGGGACCACCAGTGCCGGGTCGGCCCGAGGCGCCAGACCGGGTGTTGGGGCAGCCGCCTTGGATCATGAAGTTCGGAATGACGCGGTGGAAGGCGAGACCGTCGTAGAAGCCGGACTCGATGAGCTTCACGAAGTTCGCCACGGTGTCGGGCGCCTCCTTCTGGAAGAGCTCAAGGTTGATGTCACCCCTGTCGGTCCGGAAGAGCACTCGTGTCATGGTTCACCTCTTTCTGTCAAACCATCAGAATAGATTCCCCATCCCGCGGCGTCATCACGAACTTCCTGGACCCCTCTACTCCTGTCGCGACAAATTCCTTCATTTTCGAATGGGAGAGGACTAGGCTGAGCGCAGTTCCCAAAAGGTCTGGGGTCTGAGCTCGACATCCAGACACCCCCCACCACCTATTCCAGGAGGACCCCATGCCCACCAAACCGTCCCGCGGGAAGTCGGAGAAACCCACTCCGAAAACAAAGGGCCAGGCCAAGAAAACCGTTAAGGCCGTAGCCTCCAAGCCCACCAAGGAGTCCAAGGCCTCCCGCCCCCTGGGCGTGACGAGTTCCGGGAGTGTCAAGGTCAACGGCTGAGCCGGATTTCCTGACCTCCTGCGGTCAGGAGGCTCCGCCACACAGCCGCTGGGCACGATCAGCCTGGGCTTGCCAGGCTTTGATCAGGTTTTGGTTCAGCGTAAAAGCCGTCTTGAAGGCCTGGAGAGCCTCCTGAGCCTTCGGAGCCCGGTTTCCCGGCCGAAGGGATTCCGCCTCCTGCAGGAGAAGCCCCCCGCGGAGCGCGAGGGCCTGGGCCCAGGACGGCCTCGCCTTCAGAAGGCGGTCCACATGGGCACGCCCTCGGGCGAGGCTGGACCATGGGGCTTGGCCTGTTGTGCGCTCCCAGGAGGCCCGGGCGAGGAGAAGGCCTGCCAGAGCCTGCAAGGTGTCCTGGTGATCGGGAATCATCTGGAGGACCATCTCCAGCGGTTCCGCCGCCCGGTCGAAATCCGCACCCTTCGCGCGGTGGAGCAGGACCTTCCATCGCGCGGCGACGCAGCGGAGTTCGCCGAGGTACTGCAGAGCATCCTGGCTGCGGGGATCCTGGGCCAGGGCCTTTGCCAGGTAGGCTTCCCCTGCAGTGAGGGTCGATATTGGATCCGCGCCAGTGCGAAGAGCGCCTTCCGCCCTCACCGCGCTTGCCCGACCAAGGTTGGCCAGGGTACCCACGTGCCCCGGAGAGACAGCGAGCCCCTTTTTCAGCAGGACCTCAGCCTCCTGAAGAGTTTGGGCAGCGGCGGGACCGCCTTCCCAGTGGGCCTTCCAAACCAGGAGATCGCCCTGGTTCTGGTACCCGAAGACCTGGTCAGGTGCAAGGGCGACGGCCATCCGGTAGGCCTCCCGGGCCTGGACCAGAGGAGTCTTCAGATCTCTCCCGGTTTCCCAGGCGGCGCGGGCCAAAGCCATGTGAGTGATTCCTGCTCCGTTACGGAGGTTGGGGTTGCGGGGATTGATGGCGACGCCCTGGCCGTAGGCCTCCAGGGATCGCCGTAGATAGGGCTCGGGGTCTCCACCCTGCTCTTGCTCATGCAGGGCGAGATCACACAGGATTCCGCCCTCAATGTAGTGGGGAACCCAGTTCTTGGGATTGAGGGAGCCCCCCTGCTCCGCTGCCTTCAGGGCCGCATGGAGGTCGCCCACAGGATCCGCGACCCGGGGCAGGAGTCCCCGTTGGCGAAGGCAGTTGGCCAGGTTGATCCAGCCAGCCAGGAGCCCGGGCGCCATTCTAGTCGCCCGCTCGTAGGCAGCGATGGCGTGATCCAGGTGCGCGGCCGGGTCCTGGCCGCGCTGGTCCTCGTACTCCGACCAAGTGAGGTTGATCGCCCCGATGAAGTTCTCCACGGAGTAGTCGCGTTTCTCCGAAGTTAGGGATTCCAGGGCCTGGAGTCCCCGCTTCAGCTGGTCCGTGGGGTCGAGGTTCTGCTCCACCCGGGCACTGCCCCAGTGGTAATAGGCCACACCCAGGGCCACCCGGGCATCCATGCGCGTGGGCCCCGCCGTCATTGCCTTCGAGGCGCTGGCCACCGCCTTTTCGACGAGGTCGTCGGCCCGCTGTCCATGGTCCTTCCGGAATTCCGCGAGGTGACCCAGCAGGGCCGCCTGGAGAATGATCGACGGCACATGGTCCGCCTGGGCCACCAGAGCGGTGTCCACGGCTCGCATTCCACTGTCGAATGGGGTCATCACATCGCCTTGGCCATACTTTTCCATGAGGAGCGCGTTCAGCTCCAACTCCGCCTGGGCGGTGTAGACCGCCGGGGCGCTGCGCCCGCTGACCACGGCTGACGCTAGTGCCCTGCGACCCGCCTCGAATTCCGCGTGGGCCCCATCCTGGTCCCCCTGGTTCCAGCGTTTCCAGGCCCGGGCCTGCAGCAGTGAGCCACGCAAGAGGGGCGCCTCATAGAACCAGGGCAGATCCTCCTCCAGGAGCTTCAGTCGTTCCAGGGCCTCGTCCAACCGCCCTTCGTAGAAGGCCATGAGGGCTTCCAGATAGAAGGGGGACGGGGCATCGGATCCCTTCGCCTGGCGCAGGTAGGCGAGGGTCGGAGTGCGAAACGCCACGTCGATCTCCCTCTTGCGGGCTTCCCGCTGGTCCGCGGATGGGATGCGTTCCGCTTCAAGCAGCTTCTCCCGGTATTGCTGGCCGAGGACCAGGGCCAGGGCATAGGCCACACGGGGTTCCCGGAACCCAGTGTCCCAGGCCATCTGCAAGTGTTCCAGGGCTTTCTCGTCATCGTCCAACGTCCAGTAGCCGCGGCCGAGGGCGTAGTGGCCAGGACCACTGGCCAGGTCACCGGCCTCCTTCATGTCTTCCTGCAACTGGCTCATGTGGATCCGAACAGCCTGCAGATCGGGTCGGATGTCATGAAGGGGAGAAAGCGCGGAATAGCGGGCCATGGACTCGATGCGGTCCATGGCCTCCGTGAAACGCTGGGCGAGCTGTTCACGCCGTCTGGCCTCCTTCCTGGTCTTGAAGGCTGAGCCGAGGGCCATGAGCACCAGGACCAGCGCCAAGGCCCCGACAGAAGCAAGCTGCTTATGCTTCCAGAGCTTGCGCTGGACCCGGTACCAGAGCCCTGTGGGCCGTGCCTGGACGGGATCGCCAGCGAGGAAGCGATCCAGATCGTCTGCCAAGGCCTTGGCCGAGTCGTAGCGCTTGGAACGCTCCTTCTCCAGGCACTTCAGCGTGATTGCTTCCAGATCCCTGGGAACGTCCATACCGGGAGACCGCATGGGCTGCACATCTTCTGACGTGACGGCGCTGAGAACCTGCAGCGGATTGGATCCCCTCACAGGCGGCCGACCCGTGGCCAGTTGGTAGAGGGTGGCCCCCAGGCTGTAGATGTCGGTGCGGCGGTCCAGTCGGGACACTTCCCCGCGGGCTTGCTCGGGGGACATAAAGGCGGGTGTGCCCAGCACGGAACCCGTCTCGGTGACGTCCTGGTTCCACTCGTGAGCCAGGCCGAAATCCATGACGAAGGTGCGAAGCGATCCGTCCTCCGCACGCTCCACCATGATGTTCGCGGGCTTCAGATCCCGGTGGATGATGCCCATCCGGTGGGCTTCATGAACACCCCGGGCCGCGTCCCGCAGGGCGGCCACCTTTTGTTCGAGGGAGAGCCCGGCGACCGCCACATCTAGAGAGGATCCGGCGATGTGCTGCATCGTGATGAAGACTTTGCCCTCCACCTCCCCTACTTCGAAAACCTTGCACACATTCTCGTGATCCACGCGAGCCTGCGCCCTGGCCTCCACCATGAAGCGTGCGACGTGGCGGTCATCATCAATGCGGACAAACTTGATGGCGACCTCACGACCCAGTTGCCGGTCCCTGGCCAGGAACACCATGCCCATGCCACCCTGGCCGAGAAAACCAAGGAACTCGTAGCGGTCCCAGTCCTTCACCGGGAACTCTGGAGCCGGAAGGGTGCGGGAATTCTGGCTGGGCGAGGGACCGGCACCACCAGCCTGGGTTTCCACCTGCGAGAGCAGGGGATCAGAGGGGGAATCAGTCCGGTCTTCCATGTCCTCAGCCTGCACCCGCTATGACGCCGCTGGCACGGATCCGGGAGAAGCAGTGGATCCGTCGTGAGGCTATCACGGGCGGCGGACAGGGTCAGGCCTTTGTTGTCCACACAGACGAAATCCAAAAAGAGAGCTAGCATCTCTGCAGGCGGTCACCATGGACGAAGCCACACTGGATCTATTCGGGAAGAGTTTTGAACGCTGTTCGGCTAATCCGGGGTTCCTGGATCTGTTCTACCGGACCTTCATCACTTCGTCTCCCAAGGTGAAGGAGAAGTTCGCAAACACCGATTTCGAGAAGCAGAAGCGGGCCTTGCATGGTTCCTTCCAGCTGATGCTGCGGGCTGCGCGGGAGGAAGGGCAAGGTCCGCCGGATTTCCTGGATGACTTGGCCAAGCGGCACGGCTCGGACATGCTCGCCGTCGGTGCTGATTTCTACGATCTCTGGCTTGACAGCCTCTTGGCCACTGTGCGGGCTTG
>CAIXHJ010000188.1 GCA_903919165.1 uncultured Holophagaceae bacterium | reverse complement strand
GGGAGCGCCCAGCTCATCGACAGCATGATCCAGGATGGCCTCTGGTGCGGCCACGGCGACACCCACATGGGCATCACCGCGGAGAATGTGGCCGCCAAGCATAGCCTTACGCGCGAGGCCCAGGACGCCTTCGCCCTCCAGAGCCAGCAGAGAGCAACCGCCGCCCAGGCCGCGGGCGCCTTCGACCGCGAAGTGTTCACCGTGAAGCTGGCGGGCAAGAAGGGCGAGGTGGCCTTCAACCGGGATGAGTACATCAAGAACGACGCCACCGCCGAAGGCCTGGCCAAGCTCAAACCGGCCTTCAAGAAGGACGGCACCGTGACCGCCGGCAATGCCAGCGGCATTAATGACGGCGCCGCGGCCCTGGTGCTGGCCTCCGAGGACACCGCGAAGGCCCACAATCCCATCGCCCGCATCCTCGGCTTCACCCAGGTGGGCGTGGATCCCGCCACCATGGGCCTGGGCCCCGTGCCCGCCATCCAGAAGCTCCTGGCCCGGACCGGCGTGAAGCTGGCGGACATCGATCTCTTCGAGCTGAACGAAGCCTTCGCCGCCCAGAGCCTGGGCGTGCTGGCGGAACTGCCTGGGATCGACCCCAACCGGGTCAACCTGCGCGGCGGCGCCATCGCCATCGGCCATCCCATCGGCGCCAGCGGCGCCCGCATCCTGGTGACCCTTTTGCACCTGCTCCAGGACCAGAACAAGAAGCTCGGTCTCGCTGCGCTCTGCGTCGGCGGCGGGCAGGGCGTCGCGATGCTCGTGGAGAGACTTTGATTTTGAAACCGCAGATGACGCAGATAACGCAGATGGCACAGATGAACTCCTTTCAATCTGCGGTCATCTGCGACATCTGCGGTTAAATACTGATTGCCATGATCACCCTCACCCACGTCGGCAAGCAGTACGACCGGATGCACACCGCCCTCACGGACGTGAGCTTCGCCATCGATGCGGGAGAGTTCGTGTTCCTCACGGGACCCAGCGGGGCTGGGAAATCCACGCTGCTGAAACTGCTCTTCCGGGAGCAGATCCCCAGCAGCGGCGACATCCAGCTGGCGGGACATCATCTTGCCTCCATGCCCGAGAGGGAGATCCCCCTGCTGCGCCGGAAACTGGGCGTCGTGTTCCAGGACTTCAAGCTCATCCGCACCCGCACCATCTTCGAGAACGTGGCCTTCGTGCTGAAGGTCCTGGGCGTGAGCGCCGCCGAGCAGAAGCAGCGCACCTTCCGGGCCCTGAAGATGGTGGGGCTCCAGCACAAGCTGAGCAGCTACCCCCTGCAGCTATCCGGCGGCGAGCAGCAGCGCGTGGCCATCGCCCGGGCCCTGGTGAACGATCCCCTGGTGCTGCTGGCGGATGAGCCCACGGGCAACCTGGACCCCGACCTCGCCCAGGAGATCATGGCCCTCTTCGAGCGCATCAACGGCCAGGGCACCACGGTGGTGGTCGCCACCCACGACCGCAGCCTCATCCAGCGCATGAAGAAGCGCGTCATTGGTTTGGACCACGGCCGCATCGCCTTCGATCAACCCACGCCGACGAGCCTGGTGACAGTGTGATGGGTCTTTGGGCTGAAGACTGAAGACTGAAGACTGAAGACTGGATCCCCATGGCCCAACCCCTCACTGATGCCCGTTTCGTCACCTCTGCCGCTGACGCGAAGAAGCTCGGCGTCTGCCACGCGGAAGTGGCCTTCGTGGGCCGGAGCAACGTGGGGAAGTCCTCGCTGCTGAATGCGCTGGCCAACCAGAAACAGCTGGCGCGGGTCTCCAAGACCCCAGGTCGCACGCGGCTCATCAACGTGTTCCTCACCGGTCCCGACCGGTGGATCGTGGACCTTCCGGGCTATGGTTTCGCCGCGGGTCCCGCCGCGGAACGGGCCACCTGGCAGGCGATGGTCGAGGGCTACCTCACCAGCCGCGCCACCCTGCGCATGGTCTTCGTGCTGGTGGATGCCGAGGTCGGCCCCACCAAGCTGGATCACGCCATGATCGATTGGCTGCGGGGGGAAGGCCTGCCCCATCGCATCGTGGCCACCAAGGCCGACCAGGTGAAGCCCAGCAAGGCGCTCAAACAGCGTAAGGACGTGGCTGCGGACCTGGGCCTCCAGGCCGGCGAC
Source organism: uncultured Holophagaceae bacterium (assembly GCA_903919165.1). Classification (GTDB taxonomy): domain Bacteria; phylum Acidobacteriota; class Holophagae; order Holophagales; family Holophagaceae; genus Geothrix. The sequence continues at coordinate 2,082 of CAIXHJ010000188.1, read as the reverse complement.
ATCGCCTGGGTGAGTGCGGGGAAAGGTACCGGTATTCCGGAGCTGCGGCGCGAAGTGGCGGACCTGCTGTCGCTTTAGAGTTCCTCCACCCTGCCATCCCGCCACACCATGAAGCGTCCCTCATGGGCCCAGGGCAGGGCGATGCCGTTGGCCTCCACTTCGTGCGTGTGGAAGTGGCCTGTGAGGAAGGTGGTGCCTGGGTGGGATTCCGCAGCGGCGCGGAAGGCTTCGCGGGGGAAAGTCAGCTTGTAGGCAGTGTTGGTCGTGCGGAGCTTGTCTTCCATCCAGGCGGACACCTTCCGTGCCGTGCCGCCGGGCAGCAGGCGGAACAGCAGCCAGCAGGGTGCTGAACGCGAGACCAGGTTCCACAGCCGGTACTGGCGATCGGACGAATTGATGAGGTCGCCATGTTCCCAGGTCAGGGCCTCGCCTTCGAGCCGGCCGCCGATGCCTTCGCCCATGAGGTCAAACCGTCCGGCCTGGCGGTCCAGGAAGTACTCGCGGTTGCCCATCCAGAGTCCCACCCAGCGACCGGCCCCGCGGCGCCGATCCACCCAATCCAGGAAGACCCGTTGCGGTTCCGTTTCCATGCTGGACAGGCCCACCCACACGTCGAACACATCGCCCAGGAAGAGCCAATCGGCCTCGGGAAACCTGGCGGTGGCTTCCTCGAGACCGGTCAGCTCCGCGTTCCAGTGAGGGTCCGCCACGAGGATTAGGTCCCAGGTTGAATCGAATCGCCGGACCGTCCCGAGCAGCCAGGAGAGGGCGCCCAGGCGCCGGCTGAAGAGCAGGTGCAGGCTCCCCACAAGAATGCCCAACCCTCCGCCCACGGAGTCCGCCACCCAGTCGCCCAGTTCGCAGGATCGCCCGGGCACGAAGAACTGGTGCCACTCGTCCGTCGCCCCGAAGAGGGACACGGCCACGAAGACCAGCAGGTGCCGCCGGTACAGCGGAAGATCAGGCCGGTTGTGCCGGAGGGCAATTTCTAGCACCAGGGCCAGGCAGCCGAACACCGAGGCGTGCGCCAGCTTGTCCAGGGGCGGCGGCAGCTGGATGCCCATGGGGTACTGCGATTGGGCGCTCAGCCAGACGATGGTCCCGGCCACAGCCAGGGGGAGGAGCCAGAGCCAACGCTTGCGCATGACCCATCCAAGCACAGGCTGGACTCAGCCGTCTGCCCTATTTCAGGGCCGCGACGCCTGCCGTGGCGCACTGGTTGTCATGCTCGCTGGAATCACCCGAGACGCCGATGGCGCCGATGATCTTGCCATCCAGGATCAGAGGGTGCCCGCCCTCGACAGGCATCGCACCTTGGATCCGGAGGATGCGAAGGCCGGTTCCGCCGGCGGCCAACCCGTCCTGCCAGGCCTTGGTGGGGCGCTTGTAGAGAACGGCGGAGCGGGCCTTGTCGATCGCGACAGTGGCGCTCCCGATCTGGGTGTTGTCCATTTTTTCGTAGTAGACCAGGTTGCCGCTGGTATCGACGATGGCGATGGCCATGGTCCAGTTGTTCTTGGCAGCCTCGGCCTTGGCAGCGGCGGCGGGCTTCTTGGCCTGCTCCAGACTGATGGGCGCGCCGTAGGGGTTGGGCATCTGGGCCAGCAGGCTTCCTCCGCAGAGCGCGAGCATGGCCATGGACAAAGTGATGCGCTGGGATATTGATGACATGGGCTGGTCTCCTTTGGCGTGGTGCCCCACGGTGGTTCAGCGCTCCAGCCTTGTCAAGGACCATTCATCCGGCATGCATCGCCACCGATCCACGTTGATCCGGATGGTCCCGGCGACGCACACTGGGATGGCTGATTCTGGTGCCGACATGCTCCGAACCCTGTTTGCGGTTGCCTTTTTTCTCGCTGGATGGCCGGGTTTCGGCCAGGCGTCCCTGGCACCAGCCCCGGTGTCCCGTCCCAGCCTCGCGGAGGTGCGCCAGGGCATGGGTGTCCCCTCGACGGACGAGGTCCGCGGCCAGCAGGACGCCATCGGTTTCGCCTCCAGGGCCGACCAGATGGCCCGAGTCTGGGACTGGTCGGCCCAGCCGCCCCGGCCCGAAGCCTTCGGTCCCCGACCTGCCCCCGGCGT
>CAIXHJ010000187.1 GCA_903919165.1 uncultured Holophagaceae bacterium | reverse complement strand
TAAACCCCCACACATTCCCATTGGTCTATCTCATGGATTATTATATCTTATTGTTCATAATGTAGGGTTAAAATGATTTTTTCATAGATGGGGTATTTTTGAAGTGTAGACATCTACTATTGCCACTAGTACTTATGATGATGGCCGGTTGTGGTGCCGGTCCAACCGGCGAAACAAGCAACATCGAGATCCGAGCCTTGAATGTGGCCCTTGCAGACAAGGCCCAGCAACTTCAACTGACCTACATGGACACCTACTCCATCCTGCTGGCCAAGAATGGGCAGCCTCTGGTCTTCTTCTATATGCCTGATGGGGAACACCTCTCGGAATTGGGGTACCTCAAATGGGTTGATGCAAGGCTCTTGCCCTACATCAAGGCCAACGGAGTGACCTGCGCAGGTATGGTGGGGGATTCCATTACCCGGCGCACCTATGTGGTCCTGGTCCAGCACGGGACCAAGGAAGCCACCTGGGAGGATCTGCTGGGGATCAAGGCTTACAACATGGGCGTGGATGGCGACACTTCTGCGGATGTCATCAAGCGCCTGAACACCATTGTCCAGCCAGACATCGATTGCTACTTCCTGATGATCGGCAACAACGATCTCCACGCAGGAATCCCCATTCCGCAGATCGTTGCCAATGTCGAGACCATCGTTCAGTATCTGAAGAACACAAGTGGCAAGCCAGTGGTCATCGAGGCTGTGATGCCCCTATTCACGCCCTAGGCGCTCATCCCAAGGATTCCATACATGCCTACTGTGCGTTTAACAATCCTAGTCCTTGGACTGGCCTCATATTCCTTCGTCCTGGCAACCACGCCCATGGTGCCAAGCCTCCACCTGGACTTGGTTACCGCGCAGGGGGATTTCCGCAATGAGATGGGCTCGAAAGTTGGAGTTGGCGCGTCCCTATCGCTCACCATTCCCATGACCTCGACCTTGGCCTTCAGGCCCACCCTGTCCTACCATTCCTTTCCGACCTTGAACAGCCAATACAGCTACAACTCCGCCCGCTATTCGGACCGGGGCGACGAGGAGGCTCACTGGAGTGCCTGGACCTATGGAGGAGATCTCGTCTATCGCCCCAGAGGGCCCCAGGGAAGCCTGTACTTTTTGACCGGGGTTTACCTGAAGGTATGGAAGCTGCACAGTTTCGGTACCTATACCACCCAGGATTCGCTGAACGCCACCAGAGCCTATTCGGTAGACGACACCAGCACCAAGGACGAACCTGCCGTTGCCGTGGGCCTTGGCTACACCTTCAACCGGCACCTTAGCATCGAGGCCCTATCCGTGCTCGCCAGCTACCGGAGCCTCAGCTACAACACACTAGAAATTGCATTCGTGCTGAGCTACTGACGCATCGGCAAAGGGAGCGCTCAGCCAGCGCCCTCCATCAGCGCCTCCTCCACGCGTTGGGCCCTGCGGGTGGACCAGAAGGCCCAGAGAGCACCCAGGGCCCCGGTGGTGGCGCCCACGAAGGCCAGCAGGATCATGCTGCCCCAGGAGAAGAAGCCCAGTCTGGCCAGTTCCACGAGCATGGGCGAAAGACCGCCCATGCCCCTGGAGACGGGCAGCCAGAGCCCGAAGAGTCCCAACAGAGCCAGCAGGCTACCCCCCAGTCCCAGGAAGGCACCTTCAAGCAGTAAGGGCGTACGGATGAACTTTTCCGAAGCCCCGACAAGGCGCATGATCGTGATCTCCTCCTCGCGGGCGAGGATGCTCATGCGGATCACATTGCCCGTGGCGAAACCCGCGGCCAGGAGCAGCACGAAACCAAGGGTGGCCAGCCCCGACCTAAGTGTCCGCGCCATTCGCTGGAGGTTCTCCATGCGCTCCTGATCCACGAGCACATCGCCCACGCCAGGCAACCCCCGCAGGCTCTCGCCCACTTCCACCGCCCGGCCCCCGGCGGCGAGATCCTTGCGGAGGCTCAATTCCAGACTCTCGGGCAGGGCTTCCTGGCCCGCGCTTTCCAGCAGGAGCCCAGCCTCGCGGGTCGCCGATTGGAAGCGCTTGCGGTTCTCGTCGGCGGACATCCGGCGGACCTCGCGGAACCGGGGGTCGCGCATCAACCGGGATGCGGTCTCATCCAGCGAACGGCCCTCCGCCGCATAGGCCACGATCTTGGCCATGCCTTCCAGGCGCCCGACGAAGCGGTCGAGGCTCTCCACCAGCAGCAGGCCGCCACCGGCCAGCAACAGGCCCGAAGCCAGGGTGAGCACGGCGAGGACGTACTGGCCGCGGTGCCGATAGAGATCGCGGAACACGTCCTGGAGCAGCAGACCCAGCAGGCGCAGGGCCGTCACGAGGCGTTCCCGTCCACGGCCAGGCCCATCAGCACCGATCCCGAGGGCGCGGTGACCACAACCGCGCCGGTGCCTCCCATGGGCGCTTTCCAGAGGAAGATCGTGCTGTACCCGGTCGTGCCCTCGCCCAGCAGACCCACGAGCCAGTCCTTGGTGCCGGGATGGGAGATGACCCTGAGGTTCGGCTGGCTCACGCTGCTCCCAATCGTTTTGTAGGGAGTCGCATTGATGCCCGAGCTGAACTGGCCTGTGGTGAAGACCTGGATGGGTGGCGCCGCGCCGGCCGAATCCGTGTTGTGGCGGGCCACGAACAGGTAGCCATCACCCGTATCCAGCGCGAGGGCGCCATAGATGCCAAGGTCTGTTTTGGTCCCGATGATGACCTGGGAGCCATCGGTTGGGAAGGCGGCGGAAGTCCCCTTGCGCAAACGGGGGCCGGTCCACGCATCGAGACCCACCGGGCCGCCATTCTGCATGAAAGCGTAGACCACGCCGGAAGCGGCGGCGACCCCGGTTCCGCCCGTGTCTCCACTCACCTGGAGTGATTGGAGGGACACTGTGGCGCTCTGGGCCTGAGTGCTGGCGCCAGTCACGACCCAGATCTGGGTGTTGCTGCCCCCATTCTCGGTGATGTAAAGGGTATCGTTCTGGGAATCCAGGCTGGCCTGCCCGAAGGTGCCGTTGGTGAGACGGCCTGTGCTGGACAGGCTGTAGGAGACCACTTGCGCGTTGGGTACGGTCCCGGTCTGGGTGCGGATGCTGCTCACGCGCACGATGGTGCCGGTGGCTGATACCAGGTAGAGGATCCCCCGGGTTTGGTCGAAGCAGAGCCCACCCCAGGCCAGGTTGGTGACCTGGCTGAAGAGGCTGGAGCTGATCTGGAAGGTCGGGGAGTTGGCCGGATTGGCGTACAGCGCACCCATGTCGGTCCAGATGAACACCTGGCTGCTCGTGCTGTCGAAGGTGTAGAGAGCCGATCCTGAAGTGTTGGACCCCGGATCCTTGCATCCCGAGATCAGAAGCAGACAGGAGGCCACAAGGCCGATGAAGAACCGTGATGTCATAGGGGAGACCTATTTGGTGGAGAAGAGGGCCTTGAGGTGCGTGTTCAGGGTGCGGACCATGTCGGCATCACAGCCGGCATCCACCGCGCCGCGGCTGATGGCCAGCGCGAGTCCCTTGACGGCGTCCGGCCCGTCGCCGGAAATGATTTGCTGGGTTGCCTTCGCCTGGAGTCGATTCACCAACTCATGATGGCTCTCCGGGAGCACCTGCTTGGATGCG
>CAIXHJ010000186.1 GCA_903919165.1 uncultured Holophagaceae bacterium | reverse complement strand
TTTTTTTCAACCAGTTCGGTCGGCTTAACCCTTTGCTGGTCGCCGACTGGGATTTCGCTAGCCGGGCAAGCACCACGTAATGAGATGAGAAAATGGTGACGGCTGGATGAAAAGGGGGCTTGCGGAAACGTGATGCATGGTCTGGCGTCCTTTTGCCACGAAGCTGAAAACGACGGAAACAATGGAAGGCGTTGCCCTAAACATGCGCGCACCGTATTTCTACCAGACCTCGTCTCAAACGTTCGTGAAACAATACCATCCATAAAAATATACAAAGGAATTTCTCGATGACGTCAATAGAAGAGCATATACCGTCTGCGCCTGAGCGCAAGAAGGGAGCCGAGCAGGGTAATGCAGTCTCAGCAAGCCCTGCAGATTGGATCCCGGGGCAGGTTTTGTTAGGCGACTTCGCGGTTGATCGGGTGCTGGGCGAAGGTGGCATGGGAAAGGTGTACATGGTGAAGAGCCAAACCACAAACATGCGCTTCGCCGTCAAGCGCGCCAAGGGGTTGAAGGAGGGCGATCGGCGGAATTTCCTGGCCGAGTTACAAACGTGGATTGACCTGCCAGAACATCCGAATCTTGTACCCTGTCGCTTCTTCCGTACGGTGGGGGATGAGGTGCTGATCTTCGCCGAATATGTAGAGGGAGGCAGCCTGAAGGAATGGATCGCATCCCGCAAACTGTACGCAGGTGGGGCAGATAAGGCGCTGGAACGGATGCTGGACACCGCGATCCAGTTCGCCTGGGGCCTGCACTGTGTACATGAACTTGGGTTGGTACACCAGGACGTGAAGCCTGCCAATGTGATGATGGCAAATGATGCACAAGTGGCCGTACAGGGACTAAGGGTCAGATTGACCGACTACGGAATAGCGAGGGCGCGGGCGACCGGCGGCGAACAGATCGAGCCGGAACTGGGCCGGAGCATTCTCATGAGCAGCGGGGGATACACGCCTGCCTATTGCTCGCCGGAACAAGCAGCGGGTCTGAAACTTGACCGACGCACCGACGTGTGGTCCTGGGGCGTCAGCTTGCTGGAGATGTTCCAGGGCGAGGTTGTTTGGCAATCGGGAAGAGTTGCTGCCAGGGCGCTGGAAGCCTTTCTCGAACACAACGGTGAGGAAATTGGTGTCCCGGCCCTACCCTTGGAAGTGGCGGATCTGTTGAAGGGCTGCTTCCTCGAAGACCCGGCGCAGAGATGGCAGAACTTGGAAGTCGTGGTGCATAATCTGAAAGACATTTATCAGGCCGTCATCGGCACCGAGTATAGTCGGGCCTTGTGCAAGATTGATCACAAGACCACCCAGCAAGTCGGTGTCGGCGAACGACGGGGTCGTGGCGGTGTCTGGTGGACAGATCCGCGGGAGTGGTTGGAGCGGGTGTTGCGGGCGGAAGGACGTGATTCGGCAGACGCGGCGGGGATTGTGGCGAGGCAAGTGAGTTCACGGCGCGGACAATTAGCCGCCGACGTAGGGGTTTACGACGAGGCGAGGTGCATTTACGAGCGCCTGATTAAGAATGGAAGAAAGGATTTGGAGAATGACCTTGCACGCATGTGTTCCGATGCGGCTAATGTGCACGAAACGGTGGACGACGTTTCCGGGGCACTGGCTCTGTATGATCGGGCCGTAGAGATTCGCGAGCGGCTGGTCAATGTCGAGGGTCGGTGCGAATTGGCCAATGACCTGGCAACTCTCTACATGAACAAGGCCATTGCGCTTTGTAACTTGGGAGATGAACGATCCGCGATTGGTTTGTATGACAGGGCCATCGAGATCATGGAGAGTTTAGTCAATGTCGAGGGCCGGAACGAATTGGCCGACAACCTGGCAGGGCTCTTCATGAACAAGGCCAATGCGCTTAGCACCTTGGGAGATAAGCAAGCCGCGGTTGGTTTGTATGACCGAGCCATCGAGAT
>CAIXHJ010000185.1 GCA_903919165.1 uncultured Holophagaceae bacterium | reverse complement strand
GAGCCATGAAGGTCCACGTCTACGCCAAGGGTGGAGGGTTGCGTCAAATGGTGCACGCGTCCTCGGACAGCCCGTTGTTCGCCTATGGCTGGATCCTGAATGCCATCACCCGGGAGGTGGTCTGGCAGATGGACGGATCGAACACCAGGCGGGACTGGGAGTACCGCGTGGCAGACAAGTATCTGGATCTTCCCGCCGGCAGCTACGAGGCCTACTTCGCCAACCACGGATTCGGACAAAGCCTGCTCTTCGCGCAGTGGACCCGGAACATCGACCGGCGATCCCTCAGCACCAAAGGTACCGAACGGCCCCATGGGTTCCTGGTTGCCTTCGGTGTCGATGAAGCCAGTCTGTTGCGACACTGGCGGGAGCAGGTGGGAAACTACGGCATGGAGATCTACCTGCCGGGTGGCCAGCCCTCGGAGGTGGCCACCTTCGAGGCGCCCCTGCGCTGGAAGAACATCGTCGTGACCCTCCAGGCCAACGCGGACAATGGCCACTGGACCCAGGCTTTCCACGTGCGGAAGCCCATCACCCTGCATGTCTACGCAGAGGGCGAGGGCAGTGGCCGGAACATGCACGACTACGGCTGGATCACGGAGGCCCGCAGCCGTGCCCGGGTGTGGGAGATGGGCATGGACAAGGCCCAGTACGCCGGCGGCGCCCGCAAGAACCGCCGCCAGGTGGAGACCATCCGGCTGCCCGCAGGGGACTACGAGGCCGCCTTCATCACCGACGATTCCCATTCCCCCGCTGACTGGAATGCCGCGCCTCCCTGCGATCCCGGGATGTACGGCCTGACGCTGTCCGTGCCCTCCGACGCTGATTTTCCTGCGGTCTCCCTCACTCAGCCCCTCACCTGGACTGTACTGTCCGAACTGGTACGCGTGGGCAATGATCAGGACCGTCGCGCCGCCTTCTCCCTCGCCGCGGGACAGCAGGTGCGCGTCTATGCCATCGCTGAAGGCACCAGCGGCGACATGGTGGACGAGGCCTGGCTCGAGGATGCAGCGGGGAACCACGTGTGGACCATGGTTCACAGCCGCACCTCCCATGCCGGCGGCGCCACCAAAAATCGCCAGGCCGATGAGGTGATCAGCCTGCCAAAGGGCACCTACACGCTGCGATTCAGGACCGATGGCAGCCACGCCTACGGCCACTGGAACGACGACGCACCCTGGGATCCGGAGCACTACGGCGTGACGGTCTACGCGGTGAAGTGAGAGGCTCGTCCAGCGGTGGCGAAGATACCTGGGATCTGCCTCCCGCACCGCCCACAGGTCCCGTCTTCCTGGAGGCGCAGGTCCTGCAACTGGTACCCGTCGCGTTGGATCACTGCCCGACCGCAGCCGGGACAGCAGGTCGTCTCACCCTCCAGATCGTGGACATTCCCGGTGTAGACGTAATTCAGGCCCGCCTCGCGGGCGAGATTCCGGGCCCTGGTGAGCGTGGCCCGAGGGGTGGGAGGCAGGTCCAGCATCCGATGGTCCGGGTGGAAAGCGCTGAAGTGCAGGGGCACTTCAACACCGAGGTCGGAGGCGATCCAGTCGGAAAGCCTTCGGATCTCATCGTCCGAATCATTCAAACCGGGGATGAGAAGGGTGGTGATCTCCGTCCACACCTTCGTCTCGTGGACCAGATAGCGCAGGGTGTCGAGGACCGGCCCCAGGGAGCCGCCCACCACGCGCCGGTAGAATCCGTCGCTGAAGGCTTTCAGATCCACGTTGGCCGCGTCCAGGTGCGTGAAGAAATCCCGGCGGGCCGCCTCCTCCAGGTATCCCGCCGTCACGGCCACGGTGGCGATCCCCTGCGCATGGCAAGCCTCGGCCACATCCGAGACGAACTCGAGGGAGGTGGCCGGCTCGTTGTAGGTGAAGGCGACACTGCGGCAGCCCTGGTGGTGGGCGCTCTCGGCGATGGCCTCAGGCGTGGCTCGGTAGTGGAGGAGGCTCAGATCGCGAGAGCGGGAGAGGTTCCAGTTCTGACAGAAGCGGCAGGAGAGATTGCAGCCCACGGTCCCAAAGGAAAGCACAGAAGAGCCAGGGAAAAAATGGTGAAGGGGCTTCTTCTCGATGGGGTCGACGCAGAACCCGCTGGTTCGGCCATAGGCCGTGAGAACCATGCGGTCCCCGACGCGCTGCCGCACGATGCAGCGGCCCTGCTGACCCTCGCCCAGGACGCAGCGGTGGGGGCAGACGTCGCAGCGGATTCGGCCGTCCTCGACCCGTTGCCAGTGGCGCGCGGGGTAGAGGAAGCCGGCACCGTCCGGTCCATGTGGGCGCAGATGTGACGTCTCGTCGCGCCAGGCTTCCACGGTGAAGGTCCAGGTCCGGACCCGCGGGGACCAGAAGGTGGCGGGCCACCCGGCCTTCCACTTGAGGGCAGCGAGGAAGTCGCGGGGTTCCGGAAGCTCCTTCCAGACCTGGGGCAGGAAGAGAGCCCTGTGTCCGTCGAGGTCCAGGACAAGGCCATCCACGCCGGGCCGGAGTTGCTGGAGGAGGTCCTCTTCGCCAGTACAGACGATGGGTTGGAGTGGGGAGAGCAGGGACACTTCTACGGCCAAGTGGGGCAACTCCTCTTGCCGAAGAGGATCGAAGCGAGTGTCCTGGAAGGCCGCGGCCCGGGCGTGGCTGATGACGCCTTCCACCAGGGAGGCGCTCATCACGGGGCTACCCACACAGCCGCGCAGCTTGCCGTCCTGGGTGAGAGTGACGAAGGAGGCCCCAGGCCCATCAAAACTGTGAAGGTCCACCCGCTCGCAAACGGGTCCGCCCAGGGTTTCTGCGATGGCCTCCCGGGCCAACCGCGCCAGGCGTCGCCCGTCCCGCTCAGGGATGGCCGGTGCCTGTTTCGAAGAACGCAAAGGCTCCATATCCGACGACCTCCTCCTGGCCTCCGGCCGTATCACCCGAGTTCCGCAGGTCGAGAAGCAGAGGGTGCAACCGCTTGCGCTTTGCGGCTTCCAGGAAACCCGCCACGGGCGTGGCCCCGCAAGCGCACTCATGGGCCAGGGCCGTGTCCATTCGGAGGATCTGCCGGGCGGTCTCCTCATCCATGGCGCGGCACTCACGGTAGGGCAGGTAATGGGAGAGGTCCGAACTCACCACGATGACCGTTTCAGAACCCCCCCATAGGGCCTCCACCACCTCAGCAACCTGGAAGGGCGTGGCCTCGCCCACGGCCAAGGGGACCAATTTCGCTTTCGGAGCCACCCGCTGCAGGAAGGGGAGATGCACTTCCAGGGAATGCTCGGGCCGGTGGATGGCCTCGCTGCGCCGCACCCGGGGAATCAGAGCCAAGGCCTCCAGATCGATCTCCACGATGCCGAGGGGGGTTTCAAAGGCGTCGGATTCGGGCAGGGCCATGCCCTGAAAGGCTGCGTGGTGGCTGGGCCCCAGAAGCACCACGCGCTTGAGGGTGCCGCCGGCCCGCATGAACCGAGCATAGCCGCTGGCGGCCACGGGGCCCGAATAGGCGTAACCGGCGTGGGGCACGATCAGGGCCTTGGGCATGGGATCTTCCGGTGGTACCACCACCCCGGAGAGGAGGCGATCCACCTCCCTGCCCAGGAGGATGGGATCCCCCGGATAGAACCTGCCGGCGACTGAGGCTGGGCGGACCATCAACATGGGACCTCCTGCGCACAGGGATACAATCGGTTCCGATGGGGCCGGGCGCAAGCACCGGTGGCGGGTTACAGGCCTTCCTGAGAGGCATCAGCGGACCTGATGATCCAAGATGGGATCAGGCTTCTGGCACGGCCGAGTTTTCCTTTTTCAGCGCGCGAAGCCCATCTTTCTCATCGGCTACCAGGTCGAATGCCTCAGTCATGCCTGTGCGCCGGGATCGTGCGGCAGGCTTCCCCGCGGGGAGCGGAAATAGGCGAAGGGCGTGGCATGCAGGAGGTTCGACACACGGCTGGTGTAGATGTCGGCGTAGCGCTCAATCTGCCGGGTGAGATGACTCTTGTCGTTGCCGGCTCGGGTGAGCAGGCCCCAGCGGGCATTGGTCAGTTCGTTGCCGGCCTTGGCGAGGGGGCTGATCTCCGCGTCAAGGGCCACGAGCTGGCCCCGGAGGTCTTGGACCCGGTAATCCAGGGTGGCTGCGTCGGCGCTGGCTGCGGGCCCATAGCCCGTGTGCAGGCGCTGGAGCGCGAGACGGGCCTGGGACAGCCTGGCTTCCAGTGCCTCCTTCTCTTCCATCAGAGCCATGAGGCGCAATTCGGTGGGGCGATAGGTCTCCAGGGCTGACACCTCGCCCTCCAGTTCCCGCAGCACCAGAGCCGTACGCCAGCTGAGGGTGCGTTTACTCACGTGCACATCGCCGAACATGTGGTCGCCCACATAGAGGATCTCATCACCGGAAATGCCCAAGTCCTTTTCCACCTGTGCAGCGGATCCGCCCAGGTAGATTCCTCCTGCGCGCAGAGGACGGGACAGGGGACGCAGCAGGCCCGTTTCGTCCACCACGTCGAAGAAGGGCCCATGCTCTGTGAAGAAGGCGGGCTTGCGGGCGGAGACGATGACCACGTCGAAGAGCTGGCGCCAGGTCATGTCTCCGGGCAGGTGCCGATCGTAGGCATGGGCCATCATTTTCGAGGTGAAACTCCACTCCGAGTTGGTGATGAGCAGCAGCTTCTTGCCTGCGGCCTTCTGATCCAACAGCGCCAGGGCCGCCTCGGGATCCTGCACGACGTAGCGCCCTGGTGCCACCGCGATTTCGGCCTTCAGATGACCTTCCATGTGCTGGGCATCCACCCCAGCCCGCACATGCCTGTAGAGGCTCGCGTACTCGAAGGGACGGGGTAGGGCGCCCCGGTCCAACAGGTCCACGGCCTGGGCGAAGAGGCAGCCTTCCGACAGTGAGAACAGCGTGTTGAGGAAGACCCAGCGCGGATCGCCCAGGTCCACCAGGGTCTGGGTGTAGGCATCCCGCTGCTCGGCGAATTCGAGCATGCGCGTGCCATGCATGGCCCGCTTCACGAATCCGAAGCGGTTGGCCTTCACCAGATTCCCCAGCTCCGTGTCGATCACGAGCCCGCGGGTGACCATCCGGCCATCGAATTCGAGACCATGCACTGGCCAACTTTCGGAGGCCAATCGTTCCCGGGCCTGGGCGTAGACCATGCGCTCGAAGGCGTCCACCCGGTAGTCCACCAAGGTGTAGTCCATGTCGTAGCCGATGGCCCTCACCGACCGCAGGTTCAGGGTGCGGTTGCAGAAGACTCCGCGGCCGGGGGGGACTTCAGGGTTCACATGGTTCGACATGGTTCAAGATAACAAGGCAGATGGAGATGGGGGAACGTCAGGTCGATGCGCCGGATAAGCTGGTGCATGCGTCTCCAGCACGCCGCGTGAGCCCTCCTTGTGATTTCAGTCCTGAAAAGCAGTCTCCCTGGGAAACGCCATGTTTGGCTTTCTGGACTCATCATCACCTACGGTGTGTTCCTCGCCCTGATCACGGTGCTGAACCGGTCGGGGGCGGACCGTTGGTGGATAGGCGCTTTCAATCTCTATCTCCCTCAGGCCATTTGGCTGGCCCCCCTCCTTCCACTGACATTCCTCTCCCTGAGGTTTGCAAGGCGGTGGGTCTGGGCACTGGGTATCTGCGGCGCCTGGGTTTGTGGACCCATCATGGGGTTCTGTTGGAGGTTGCCTGAGCAGCCGAAACCTGTCGCGGTGGGCACAACGCTTCGCCTGATGACCTGCAACATCAAGTCCGGTCGACGGGATATCGAAGCCTTGATCAGCGACATCGTCCGCTACAAACCTGACCTCGTGTTTCTTCAAGATGCGGGGAACGTGATGAGCGGGCCTCTCGGAGACCGTTTCCGGGATTGGCATGTGTGCTCCGACGGCCAGTACGTGATCGCGAGCAGATGGCCTCTCGCGAAGGCGGATGTGCGCTTGATTTCCCATCCAGGGGAGGGGGGATACGTACTGCGGACCGTACTACAGTTCGGCCCTACTCCGATCTCTCTCTACAACGTTCACCTCCTGACGCCCAGGGAGGGTCTCAATGCCATGCGGTATGCCAGGAAACAGCCTGGCCGATTCACTGAGGCCGTCCAGGACTTTCAGGACAATGTGGAGCGGCGCCTTCTCCAGGCGGGCAGGGTATCGGATTTTATCCGGCAGGAGCGTGGGGCGACGATTCTTGCGGGTGATTTGAACTCGCCCGACGAATCCTTGGCATGCAAGTCCTTGCGGGATGCGAACCTGCACGACGCCTTCGCTGAGGGAGGCAGGGGCTATGGGTACACGTACGGCTACTTCCTGCTCCATGGCAGGATTTCTTGGTGGCCAGGCGCATCGTGGATGCGGATCGATCACATCATGCTGAGTCCCCAAATCCGATCAATAGGCTGCTGGACCGGTACCGACAGGGCTTCTGACCACCGCCCCGTCTATGCGGATTTGGCCGTTTCGGCCCCATGAGGCATATGGAAGGTGCCTTTTCTCCAGGAGATGGGCGTGCCCTGCCGCCTCATCGTCTTCAAGAACGACGGTCACTGGCCGGAGGACTTGAAGTCCATGCCCGTCTACTGCAACGTCCACCTGGAGTGGTTCTACAAGTACCTGGGTGGCGGTGCCGCTCCCTGGTAGACCGAGGACATGGTGCGCAATCTGGTCTTTGACGCGGCTGGGAAGCGGGCGAAGCTACTTCTTTTTCTTGGCGGGCGACAGAGGGGACTGCTTCACGGGTTCGGCCAACCTTGCGGACAGTTCCGATCCCCGGTGGGTGGCGCCGTGGACGACGGCGGGCTTGGCTTTCTTGGGTTTCTTGTCGTTGGACATGGGTCCTTCTGTTCGGGTCTCCGTTTGGTTTGGATTCCGACCCTGTTCACAGCATGGGCGCATTGATTTGAAATGCCCAAACTTCTCGATCTATCTCACGCGGTGGTCAGACCTGGTAGTGGGAGAGGATGGTATCCCAGTGTCCTTGGGATTTGAGGATGCGTTCGGCCACCAGGCGCAGGACCCCTCGTCCCCCGTCAATGGGGGTCACCCAATGGCAAGCCGCCTTCACTTCAGCGACCGCATCGGCCGGGCAGCACGCCATGCCGACGCGGCGGAGCAGGGGCAGGTCCGGCAGGTCATCGCCCAGATGGGCAATCTGATCGCAGGCAAGGCCGTACTTGGCGCAGAGCTGGTCGAGGACCGGTCCCTTGTCCAGATGGCCGGCGAAGCAGTCCCCCACGCCTAGATCCCGGGCGCGGTTCAGGGTGGCGTCCGAAGCCAACCCTGAGATGAAGGCCACGGGGATGCCGGACCGCTGGAGCCACTTGATGGCCGCGCCGTCTCTCACATGGAAGGCCTTGGTGTGTCCGGGCGCTTCCCCGTAGAGGAGGGCGCCGGTGGTGAGCACCCCATCGATGTCGGTGCAGAGCAGGCGGATCTTGGCGGCGCGCAGGTCGAGGTCGTCCACGGGCATCTCCCAAGGATCAGCCTAACAAATCCCGACCGTGAGGCATGACGGTCATCAGGAGTTGAAAAAAATGACACTTTAATGGAAACTCGAGTAGCTGGATGATCCGATGGGTATACAGTTTTCTCAGTCAGTGCATTTCCGGCTTGACAAGAAATAAAATCGAATGAATATAGTCGCATGGAGTTAATTCTGTGAACCACCAACTCAGCAATCCCATGATCGACGAAGTCAGCGGCCTCTTCAGCGCACTGGGGGACGCCTCCCGGCTGAAGATCCTCCGGTCCCTCCTGGACTCTAAGGAGCCCCTCAGCCAGGGATCCGTGGCAGAAGCCGCAGGACTGTCCCAGGCCAATGCTTCGAAGCACCTGGCCTGCCTTGTGAGGGTGGGCCTCGTGAGCCGCGACCCCGAAGGCAACGCCGTGTATTTCACTCCAGTCATGCCCCTGGTGGGCGAGCTCTGTGATCTGGTGTGCGGCCATGTCAGCGACCGCGCCCGGGTGACCTACAAAGCCTTGAAATGACCGGGGCTCCGGCCCTTTTTTTGTTTTGGAGTATTCCTTTATGAACATTAAAAAATTACAATCGCTGATCTTGCTTCTGGTCGCCGGATCCTGGTTGAGCGCGGAGGAACCCTTCACGGTGTCCCGAGCCATCCAGAAAGCCTGGACGGATCAGGCCGGGCTCAAGGCGGGGCAGGCCATGGTCGAAAGCCGCCAGGCCGAAGCCGATGGCTACCGGGATCTGAGGCTGCCCACCCTGACACTGAGCGCCCAGGGGGTGCGGACCAACGAGCCGATGATGGCCTTCGGCATGAAGCTGAACGAGGCCCGCATCGGAATAGCGGACTTCAATCCCCTTTCCCTGAATCATCCGGATCCCATCGGTGCCTATGGCGGTTCCGCAGTAATCCAGCAATCCCTCTACACGGGAGGTCGCATCGGCGCCGCACGCCGGGCCGGTGACTTCATGTTCCAGGCGGAGCAGGCCAGCCAGGAGCGGAGGAAGCAGGAGACGGCCCAGATGGTGGTGGAGGCGTACTTCGGCGCACAGGTGGCCGAGCAGGCTCTGAAGTGGGTGGATGACACGCGCCAGTGGATCCAGGGCCTGGAGGATTTCGTGGGGGCCCGCGTGCAGCAGGGGCTCATGCTCGAATCTGAACTCCAGCGACTCAAGGCCTTCCATGCCCAGACGGACGCCCAGAAGGCGGACGTAGTGAAACGGGTACGTTCCGCGCGATCGGGTCTAGGCCTGCTGACCGGATCCGGGCCCGTCGAAGGACCCCTGGCCACATCCCTTGACCCCGGCCCGCCAACGGGAGTTCGGGGAACTGCGTTTCGGGGCGACCTGGTGGCCGCGGACCTCCAGGCCAGGGCCGCCAGCGAAGGCGCCAAGGCAGCCAAGGGCAGCGTGTTTCCAGAGGTGGGGCTGGAAGTGGGCGCGGGCACTCTGCATCAATCCTGGTCTGAAAAGGGAAACTGGACCTGGGCCGCGGTGGGCATGAAGTGGAAGGTCTTCTCCGCTCCCGATCAGGCCAAGGCCAAGGCCGCTCGTGCCCAGGAGCGGGCCGCCGCCGACATGCGGACCTTCAAGCAGCAGCAGGCGGAACACGAAGTCCGCGTGGCGCGGGAAGGGGTGCTCGCGGCCGAGGCCAGGTACGTCGCCGCCACGGAATCCCTCACCGCCGCCGAGGAATCGAAGCGGCTTCGCGAGGCGCGCCATCGGGAGGGGCTCACCCCGCTGATCGAAGTGCTCGATGCCGAAGCGGCCGTCCAGGGCGCCCATACCCTCATTCTCCAGAGCCTGTTTGAACTTCGTGTCAGTCGCGCCAGCCTTGATCTGGCCACCGGCAATCCCATTGAAGGAGTGAATCCATGAAGACCGTCCTTTCCGCTCTGGCCCTGACCGGCGCACTCCTGGGCACCCTCGCTTGCAGCCACAAGGACGCGCGTCCCGCAGCGAAGGATCTGCCCAAGGTGACCGTCTCCCTGGTGGCCCAGGGCGCGCCCGAGGGCGGTGCCTGGGTGGCCGCCACGTTGCAGTCCACCCGCACGGCCATGATGTCCACCCGCATGGCTGCCCAGGTCAGGCGTGTGCTGGTGCAGGAAGGCCAGAGCGTGACCGCCGGCAATCTGCTGATCTCCCTCGGCGACGAGGACCTGCAGGGTCAGCTGAAGGCCGCGGAGACAGGTCTCGCCACCGTCGAAGCCTACCACCGCCGTATCCAGGCTCTCCAGGCACTGAAGGCCAGTACTGCCGTCGAACTCGAGCAGGTGGAGGCCCAGGTGGCCCAGGCCCAGGCGGGCGTCACGGCCCTGAAAGCCAACATCGCCTACACCCAGATCCACGCGCCCTTTTCCGGCGTGGTGCAGTCCCGCAAGGTGAACGAGGGCGATTTCGTCGGCCCGGGCATGCCCCTCCTCGAGCTGGTGGGTGATGGCGAG
>CAIXHJ010000184.1 GCA_903919165.1 uncultured Holophagaceae bacterium | reverse complement strand
TGCGGCCTCGTGGCTAATGCTGGCCGCTCCGCTGGCGCTGACCCTGGTGGCGGTCTGGGCCGCCGAACGCGTGGTGGGGGAGACCGGCCAGAAGGACCCCTCCTTCATCGTGATCGACGAATGGGCCGGGATCTGGTTCGCCCTGACGCCTCTGCTGTTCACGACCACGTTGCAGCCACAGCCCTGGCTGCTCTGGGCCGCACGAATGGCGGTGCCTTTCATGCTCTTCCGCCTGTTTGATATCTGGAAGCCGGGCCTTGTCAATGCCGCCCAGCGTCTGCCTGGGGGCTGGGGCGTTGTCATGGACGACGTGCTGGCAGGCCTCCTCGCAGGTTTCATCACCTGGCCGCTGGACCGCTGGCTGGGCGCCCAGTCGCTGCTGCATCCGGCCATGTGGCGCTAGTGTGCTGGCCCTGAAATAGCGGGATCAACCTTGGAAAGGGCCAGCACACTTCCCCCAGCCAACGCTTGCGTTGTCTGGGATCTATGGACATCGGGGCATGGCCCCTCTGGCGATCCGGCACGCATGCGTGCCAGATCTGTCACCCCATTGGGGGCACTGCCCTCCAGGTATCGCACGCAGAGCGTGCTTCCGCTCGCGAGTGCTCGCGGACCTGGAGCCTCTCCCCAAACTCCCGCCACGGCTGGTGTTTCAGCGCGGAAGATGATCCAGGTTCTCCCGGGACACCACACTAGTGTTTGGTTTCCACCAGCAGCTGCTTCCAGACGGCGGGTTCGCTGAGCCGGTGATGTTCGTCGAAGCGGCGGCTTTCGATGAGGTAGCGGTAGCCCTGCTCCGTGAGAAACAGCTGTCGGTTGCGGGCGAACTCCTGCTCGGTGGTCTCGCTGCTGATGATTGAATAGAAGTAGCTCAGGTTCCGCTCGTCCTTGGGGCGCAGGATGCGGCCCAGGCGCTGGGCCTCCTCCTGCCTCGAACCGAAGGTCCCGCTCACCTGGATAGCCACGCTGGCATCCGGCAGATCGATAGCGAAGTTGGCCACCTTGCTCACGATGAGCACCCGCAGCTGACCCTCGCGGAACTGCCGGAACAGTATTTCCCGTTCCTTTTCCGGCGTCTGGCCCGTGAGCACCGGCGCGTCCAGCCGTTCCCCAATGATGCGGAGCTGTTCTAGGTACTGTCCGATGATGAGGATGTTGTCGTTGGGGTGCCCCGCCAGCAGCTCGTCCATCACCACCATCTTCAGGCTGTTCTCGGAGGCGATGCGGAAACGCTGGCGCTGGTCGGCCACGGCGTACTCCATGCGCTCGTCCATGGGCAGGGGCACGCGGATCTCAAGGCAGTGGGCCGTGGCGATGAAGCCATCCTTTTCCAGCATCTTCCAGGGCACATCCACCCGCTTCGGGCCGATGAGGCTGAAGACGTCCTCTTCCTTGCCGTCCTCTCGTACCAGGGTGGCCGTGAGGCCCAAGCGCCGCTTAGCCTGTAGCTCCGCCACCGCACGAAACACGGGCGCGGGCAGCATGTGCACCTCGTCGTAGATCACCAGGCCCCAGTTGGCCGCCTCGAAGAGCTTGAAGTGCTCGAAGGGACCAGTCTTGCTTCTCCGATAGGTGAGAATCTGGTAGGTGGCGATGGTGACCGGCCTGATTTCCTTGGTATCACCGGTGTACAGCCCGACCTGATCCTCGGTGAGCGTGGTCTTGTCGAGGAGCTCCTGCTTCCACTGCTTCACGGCGGTGCCGTTGGTGGTGAGGACCAATGTGTGGGTCTGGAGGCTTTTCATGCAACCGATGCCGATGACGGTCTTGCCGGCTCCGCAGGGCAGGACCAGTACACCTGCGCCTCCATCGGGCCCGCCTCCGGCGTGGAAGACATCCACCGCGGCTTGCTGGTAGTGGCGCAATCCGAAGGGCCTGCCGTTCTGCTTGAGGATGGGGGCCAATTCGAAGGGGAGCGGGTCGCCGGGCTTGTAGCCGGCCATGTCCTGAACGGGGTGGCCCAGTCGGATGAGCTGCAGTTTCACCTCGCCGCGCATGCCGGTGTTCAGGAAGATGCCCTTCTCGTCCGGGTAGGGTTCCGCCAGCAGGCCCTGCAGCGATTTCTGGTTCTCCAGTTCCCAGAACAAGCCCCGGTCATCCATCTCCAGGGCCAGGCGATCACCCTTGGCCACCAGGCGGAGCTTGCCGTAGCGCGTGCCGTGGTCCTCGATCTCCTGCAGCAGGTTCTGCGGGACCGGATACTTCGACCAGGCGTTCAGAGTCTCGATCATCTCCGTGCAGCTCACTCCCGAGGCCGAGGCATTCCACAGGCTCAGCGGCGTGATGCGGTAGGTATGGATGTGTTCGGGGCTCTTCACCAGTTCCGCGAAGCGCGCCAGTTCGTCCCGGACCTGCTCGAAGGCCGGATGCGCCACCTCAAGCAGGAGCGTGCGGTCGCTTTGGACGATCAGGGGATTGTCAGGGCGGAGAGCGATCACGGCGGCGGCCTAAATGATTGAGATTAGGAGGCGAACTGAAACGGGTCAATGTTCGATTTCCACCGGAGGCGCAGGTGGCCAACACCATCTATGGTGGGAAAGCCAACCAATGCCGACCATAATCAAGGTTCCAGGCGACATTCATCGCCAGAATCGGGATCGATCAGGAGTTGCAATGCCCTGCAGGCAGCACAATCCCTTCTTCATCGGTGCGATCCTGTCGATGGCCTTCCCATGCATTCCTGCAAGTGCCCAACTTCCCTCCCAGACAGTTGTATTGCATGAAGACACTTCCGTTCAGGGGGGCTTCAGATACCCGGTGATGCACCCCGACTTCGCCACGCGGGAGCTGTGGCGAAGCAACCATCAGGCGCTTCCAATCACGACGCTCAATCCATTGGTTCAGCACCGGCTGACCGCTTCGGTCCAGGCTTCCATCCCGACTTCCATGGATCTCTACTCGAACCTGACCTATATCCCGTCCCTATGGAACCAGGGAGCCTGCGGCAGCTGCTGGGTCTTCGCATCCTCGGCCATGCTTGAAGTGGCCATGTCCTACCAGTACGGCCTCAACGACTTTCTCTCGACCCAATTCCTCCAGTCCAACATCAACAGCTACACTTGCACCGGCGGGGACCTGACGACCTTCACCAACTTCTACAACTCGAAGAAGATGCTGGTCCCCTGGTCGAATCCCCACGCGGAGTACCTCGATGGGGCGGTCAGTGCGTACTGTTCTTCGAGCCTGGTCGATCCATCCATCATCGGCACGACACCGAGCTACGCGATCTCCAAGATCACGCCTGCGCAGATCGACAATTCCGTTTTGACCCAGACGCAGATGATCCAGGCCATCAAGGCCGCCCTCAACCAGGGCCAGGCGGTGGGGTTCAGCTTCTATACCGATTTCGTCGATCATCCAGACGGATTCTACGATTTCTGGGACAACCAAGCCGAAACGACGCTCTGGGTCAATCCCTACGAAGGGGGCACCTGGAGCGACGCGACCTGGGGCGGGCACATGATCACGATCATGGGCTACAACGACAGTGACCCCAACCCCGCGAACCACTATTGGATCGTCCAGAACCAGTGGGGACTTACCACAAACCGCCCGAGCGGCCAGCTCCGACTGCCGACGCAGATGAACTACGCAGCCACGTTCCAGGACTCCGGGCATACCTATTTTTGCTACCAGTTCGAGACTCTCACTCTCACGATGACCCCGCCAGCCCCTGCTGCCCCCACAGCCTCCATCGCCTCGCCCACGGCGCGGTTGGCCGCCGGGCAGCTCCTGGAATTGAAAGCCACGGTCACCGGCGCCCCG
>CAIXHJ010000183.1 GCA_903919165.1 uncultured Holophagaceae bacterium | reverse complement strand
CTTCATCATCATGGCGCGCACCGATCCCGACAAGGGCAAGAAGGGGATCAGCGCCTTCATCCTCGACGCGGACCAGCCTGGCGTGATCATGGGGCGTCCTGAGGAGAAGATGGGTCTGCGCTCCAGCAAGACCGTGATGGTAACGCTGGAGGAGGCCTTCGTGCCCGAAGACGCCCTCCTCGGCAGGCTTGGGGACGGACTCAAGGTGGCCTTCGGTGGCCTCGACGGAGGCCGCATCGGCATCGCCGCCCAGGCCCTCGGCATCGCTCAGCGGGCCATGGACGAGAGCGTGGCCTATGCCAAGACGCGCCGTTCCTTTGGCAAGGCCATCGGCGAGCACCAGATGATCCAGACCTACCTGGCCGAGATGGAGTCCCATCTCCAGGCTGCGCGCCTGCTGGTCTACCGGGCCGCCGCGCTGAAGGAGGCCGGAGAGACCTGCACCGTGGAAGCCGCCACCGCCAAGCTCTTCACCACCGAAAGCGCCGTCTGGCTCTGCGACCGGGCCGTCCAGATCCACGGTGGCTACGGCTATTCCCGCGAGTATCTCGTCGAGCGCCTCTACCGCGATGTGCGCGTGACCACGATCTACGAAGGCACCAGCGAGATCCAGCGCATGGTCATCGCGCGTGAGTTGTTGAAGTAGACAATTTCAACACCGGATGGAACACGGCTTGCCCCCACCATGCGAGGGAGGCATTCTAATTGGTGGGACCCACCTAAACCGGCCCCCGGGCTCGTCCGTAGGCACCCTGTTCGTGTGGCGGCTCTATTCGATCTTCAAGGAGTGGTGATGACGCGTCTCCCAATCTTCCCGGCCCTGCTGGTGGCCTTCTCCCTGGTGGCTCAACAGGCGCCGAAGGTGGATGCCTCCCACCTGACCCTGCAGGACGCCATCGAGACTTCACTGAAGAACAATTTGCAGGTGCAGATCTCTGAGCAGACCCTCGAGGTCGCCCGGGCCAATGTCCTCTTCAACGAGGGGACCTTTGACTGGACCCTCGGCAGCGGACTCACCATCAGCCATTCAAAGTTCTCCTGGGACGGACATACACCCGACGCGTACGGGAACTTCCCGGTCGGCACTACCATCACTGACACCAAGAACCTGACCGTGGGCCTGATCAAACCCGTGGAATGGGGCGGAACCTTCCAGCTGAACTACAACCCCACGTACAGGTATTTCAATGATCAATACGTCGGCCTACCCGCATTCAATACCCCGAACCCCTACACGGGCACTTTTTCAGCTTCGTACACCCAGAGCCTGCTTCGCAACTTCGGCCGCGACACCACGGCCAGCAATCTGATCGTGGCCCGGTACGGTTCCAAGGCTGCGGACTTCGCCTTTCAATTGGCGGTCATCAACTTGGTGGCCAACACCGACTCGGCCTACTGGGACGTGGTTTTCGCCAAGCTCAACCTGGAGAACAAACGCGTAGCCCTGGCCCTGGCCCAGCAGCAGCTCAAAGAGGACAAGCTTCGCGTAAATGTAGGCACGCTGGCTCCCCTGGGACTCCTCCAGGACGAAGCCGCCGTCGCCCAGTCCGAACAGGACATCATCACGGCCGATGCCCAGCTTCTCAATGCGAAGGATGCACTCATCCGCACCCTCTATCCCACTCCAGATCGCCCCGACACCCTTGAAACCGTGGATCTGCCTAGCCTGAAGCCCATGGAAATGGATGAGGCCGCCGCGGCCAAGCTGGCCCTTGCCAATCGCGTGGAGCTCAAGAGCGCCCAGTTCGACCTCTCCTCCAAGCAAATCCTCGAAAAGGCCGCCAACAACAGGACCTTGCCTCAGCTCGACCTCAGCGTGGCCTACAACGGTACCGCCTCCAACTACGCCACGTTGAGCCCGGTGAACACAGATCTGACCCAAGGCAAGAATCCTGGTTACTCGGTGGGTCTTCAGTTCTCACTGCCCATCCTGAATTCCGCCGCCAGGGGCAACCAAGCCGTGGCCCGAGCCAACCGCCGGACCAGCGAGCTTTCCCTCCACGACCTGGAACTGGGCATTGTCCTACAGGTCCGCACAGCCTTCCGGAACCTCGATGCCTCCAGCAAAGGTGTGGTCGCGGCGCAGAAGACCCGGGTCTTTCGCGAGCAGAACCTCGATGCCGAGAAGAAGAAGCTCGACAACGGCATGAGCACCAGTTTCCTGGTGCTGACCGCGCTCAACGACCTCAACACTTCCAAGGGCAACGAGCTGCAGGCCCAGATCACCTATGCCAAGGCCGTGACGGCGCTAGACCAAGCCTTGGGCCACCTCCTGCAGGCTAGACACCTGGAAGTGAAGTAGTTTCCCAACCAATCCGATGCTCCAGAAGGGGCCCCTTCCGGAGACAACTCCGCCGCAGCGGCGGAGCCTGTCACCTCAATCCAACCGAAGGCTGAGGTCCACCGCGGGCGCGCTGTGAGTGAGGGCGCCGACGCTGAGGAAGTCCACGCCGGTCTCGGCCACGGACCGCGCCCGATCGAGGGTGAGGTTGCCGCTGGCCTCCAGGAACATGCGCCGCCCACTGCGGTCGCGCAGGGCCACGGCCTCCCGCATCTGATCCAGGGCCATGTTGTCCAGCAGCACACCGTCCACGTCCGGCAGGTCCAGGCAGGCCTTGAGCTGGCCCAGGGTCTCCACCTCGACCTCGATCTTCACCAGGTTCGGTGCGCTCCGGCGGGCCGCCTCCACCGCCGCGCGGATGCCACCCGCTGCCGCGAGATGATTCTCCTTGAGGAGCACACCATCCCCCAGGGTCAGGCGGTGGTTCACGCCCCCGCCGCAGCGCACGGCGTACTTCTCCAGCAGCTTGAGGCCCGGCGTGGTCTTGCGCGTGTCGAGGATGCGCGCGCCCGTGCCCTCGATGGCGTCCACGAATCTCCGCGTGAGGGTGGCCGTGCCCGAGAGCCGCTGGAGCAGGTTCAGCATCACCCGCTCGGCCAGCAGGATGCCGTGGCTGGAGCCTTCGACGCGAAGCACCTCGGTGCCCTTGGAGACGTTCTGTCCATCGGCGGCGAGCAGCGCACATGAAAGAGCAGGATCCGACAGCCGGAGCACTTCCAGGGCCACGGGAAGCCCGGCCAGCACGAGATCGCCTTTCGCCACCACGCGGGCCACCATGGACCGGTCCGGAACCGCCGCCGTGGTCCAGTCCTGGGTGCCCCAGTCCTCCCGCAGGAAGGCGCGCAGTTGGTCGCGGTAGGTCTCGGGATGCGGGGGATGGAACATGGATCACTCCCACCTCAGCGTACAATGGTCCGAAACCAGGAGCCCCCATGTCCTTCGTCCTCGTCGAGAAAGCCGACCGCATCGCCTGGGTCACCCTCAATCGCCCCGAGAAGCTCAACGCCCTGAACAACGAGGTTCTGAAGGAGCTGGAGCAGGTCTTCGCGGATCTCGAGCACGATGCCGAAGTGGGTGTGGTGGTGCTGACGGGCTCCGGCGAGAAGGCCTTCGTGGCAGGGGCCGACATCGCCGAACTGAAGACCCTCGACACGGCCGGGGCCCGGGTGCAGGCCCTTCGGGGCCAGGCCGTCTTCCAGCGCATCGAATCCATGCCCAAGCCTGTTCTAGCGGCCGTGAACGGCTTCGCCCTGGGGGGTGGCTGCGAGCTGGCCCTGGCCTGCCACATCCGCATCGCCAGCGAGAATGCCCGATTCGGCCTGCCCGAGGTGAGCCTCGGCATCATCCCGGGCTATGGTGGCACCCAGCGCCTGTCCCGCCTCGTGGGCAAGGGCGTCGCCTTGGACTTGATCCTCAGCGGCGAGATGACCCCCGCCGTCGATGCCCTGCGCATGGGCCTGGTGAGCCGCGTGGTGCCCCAGGCGGACCTCAGGGCCACCACCGAGAAACTGGCTAGGACCATCCTCTCCCGCGGCCCCCTCGCCCTGCGCAGCGCCCTCGCCGCCGTGAACGAGGGTATCGAGATGCCCCAAGAACAGGGCCTCCAGTACGAGGCCGCCCTCTTCGGCCTCCTGGCCGCCAGCCAGGACATGCAGGAAGGCATGGCGGCCTTCCTGGAGAAGCGGCAGGCGAACTTCAAAGGTTTGTAGCCGTTCACCCGCTCCATAACGGGCACGGCCCGCAGGCCACGCCCGTGTTGGAGTCAAGCCAAGGTTACCGCTTGGCGGCGCCAAGCGTCACGGCTGCCGTCTGCTCATTATTGTGCTGGTCCACGACCTTCACCAGGACACGGTCGCCACGGATCGCATCGCGGGGCACGAGGACGTCGAAACGCTCCTCCTTTTGATCGAAGACTCGGTCCTCGGGCACGATCTGGAGCCAGTGGTCGCCATCGGCGCTGATGGCGGCCTCCTTCAGGATCGAGGTCTCATCCCTGGCCAGGAATCGGACCCGGATGCCTTCGCCCTCGGTCACGGCGCTCAGTTCGGAGATGGCGGGCGGGGTGTGGTCGATGATGAAGGGCGCCGTCCGCCAGGTGCTGGTGAGGACCGCATTGAAAGGAGCCGAGGGCGCATCGGAGGCCGTGACTTCCAGGCGATAGCGGCCGTCGGGCACGGGAAGGGTGTCGAAGCTGAAGAACTTCTCCTTCCAGGCCTTCTCCAGGAGGATCGGCGCGCCGTGGTCAGGCAGCAGTCGGATGCTGAACTGGAGGACATCTCCATTGGGATCGTTCACCCGGAAGATGCAGCTTTGGCCCCCGCGGCGGAAACTGCGCTTCTCCGCGCCCAGGTAGCCCAGGGCGGGAATGAGTTTCTGGGTCTGGAGGGGCACCCGCTCGATGCCGATGTCCTCCGGTGGTGCTGTGCGGGTGATGACCAGGCCCGGAGGCATGATGTCCACTCCTTCCCAGACCGGGGCGAGATTCCGGCGAGCCCAGTAGACGCTCACGGTCTCGACGATGGGCGTGGCGCCGCCCCGGGTGCTGCTCAGGCGGAGACGGAATTGGGCGAAGCGCGCCGTAGGCAGGACGGGCCGCTCGCCGCTGCGCAAGGGCGGTGTCCAGGGGCTCCAGGTGGCGTCCGGTGTCTCGGTACTGCCGATACGGAACTGGAGTTCCACATTCGTGCCCGTGGGTGTTTCCGCATCCAGGTAGGTGCGGCCCCAGTCTGCGATGGGCTCCCCTTTGAGGATCTTCGATTCCAGTGTGCCCTCCGTGGCCTGGGCATCGGATAGAAGGTGAAGTTCCGCTGGGTTG
>CAIXHJ010000182.1 GCA_903919165.1 uncultured Holophagaceae bacterium | reverse complement strand
TGGTAGCGGGGGTAGGATTTGAACCTACGACCTTTGGGTTATGAGCCCAACGAGCTACCGGACTGCTCCACCCCGCGGTAGGGATTTGAGTGTAGCAGGGAATACGGGAACGGCAAGGCGGCTGTTGGTATGCTCGTCCAACGAACGGGAGGTTCGATGGCACGCCGCTTGGTGGCTCTGCTGGTGATGTTGACCGCCATCGGATTGGCCGCGAATCCACGGACGTGGACGACGGAAAAATGGTTCGACAAGCCGAAGTCGCTCAGGATCGTCAACTACCGCATCGAGGCGGCGCTGGATTTCGAGCACAAGACGCTGGAGGGGCGGGAGACGATCTCCTGGCGGAATACCGGCACCGCAGCCGCGCAGGAACTGCCACTGCACCTCTATCTCAATGCATTCAAGGGGCCTCAGAGCCTCTTCATGAAGGAGAGTGGCGGAAGGCTGCGGATGAACCGCATGGAGCGCCCTTCGGAACCCTCCTCCTGGGGCTATTGCCGTCTCATCAGCGCCCGGATGGAAGGACAGGAACTGGATGGGCACGATGGCGAGGACGAGACGGTCCGCTGGCTCAGGCTGCCCCGCCCCGTCCTTCCAGGCGAGACCATCCAGATCGACATCACCTGGGAGAACCGCTACCCGAAAGTCTATGCCCGCAGCGGCTGGTCCAAGGGCTTCCTCATTTCGGGCCAGTGGTTCCCCAAGGTCGGCGTCTACCAGGGGGATCGCTGGAACTGCCATGCCTATCACGCGAACACGGAGTTCTTCGCGGATTTCGGCGTCTATGACGTGGCCCTCTCGCTGCCGAACGCGCTGGGTCTCGCCCATACGGGCACCCAGACCAATTTCGTGACGGAGATCGAGCAGGACCCCAAGCGTCCCCTGAACGCCATCTGGCGCCTGCACGCGGAGGACGTCCATGACTTCGCCTGGGCCGTGATGCCCGAGGAGAGTTGGCGGAAACCCGCCATGTTCGAGTACCGCGGCGTGCAGGTCTTCTACTACATCAACGGGCCGAACCGGGGCAACCTCCAGCGGCAGCGCCGGGCGGTGGAGAATGCCCTGCGCTGGAGCGAGGAATGGTACTTCAAGTATCCCTATCCAACCCTGACCATCATCGACACGCCGAAGGAGGCTAGCGGGGCTGATGGGATGGAATGGAATACCCGACGCTCATCACGGCGAGCTCGGTGGCCTTCGACCCCCTGGGGGTGAGGATCAATCCTGAACAGACGGCCATCCACGAATGCGGCCACCAGTTCTTCTACGGCATGCTCGCCAGCAACGAATTCGAGGAACCTTGGCTCGACGAGGGCTTCACCAGCTGGTTCACCTACAAGGTCATGGAGCGCAGCTACCACTCGCTGCTGGGCGGACGGCGCTTCCAGGTGGGTACGAACTTCCTGGAATGGGGAGACTACTGGACCCTTCCGAGCGCCGACCCCCTCACCCGGTTTGGCTTCAGGACCCTCGATCATCTGAGCTATGACAGCACGGCCTATGCGAAACCCACACTGGTCCTCGACCAATTGGAGGCCATGCTGGGCCGTCCGGTGATGGAGCAGGTGATGCGTGCCTACGCACAGGAGATGGCCTTCCACCACCCGACCCGGAACGACTTCAGGCGCATCGCCGAACGGGAATCTGGCCGGGACTTGAGCCCTTTCTGGCGGGATTTCGTGGAAGGGACCGAGGTTCTGGACTACGCCATCCGCGGGGCGAAGAGCCGGGACATCACCGAAGGGGGATGGCTCTTCTCGGACAAGGCGCCTGTGTTCGCCGCCCCCCAACCTGCGGCGCCTGGCCGGGTGGGTTCCATCACCCTTGAGCGCAGGGGTGGCATCAGAGCGCCCATCACCCTGTGGGTAAGGCTGGAGAACAGGGAAGAGCAACGGCTTGTGTGGGATGGCCAGGACCGCTGGATCACCTACGAATTCGATTCACCCGTGGTCGCCGCAGTGCTCGATCCCGATGGCAACTACCCCATGCTGAAGGACCGCCTCCACGCCAGCTACACGCCAATGCCCGTGCGGCGGGGCTTTCACTACTGGGCCCAGATGGTCTGGGGGGCGGTGGCCGGGTGGATGCTGGGGTGCGGGATCGGCTAGTGTGGTGTCCCGGGAGAACCTGGATCACCCTCCCCGCTGAGACACCACACGTGGCGGGGGTTTGGGGGGAGGCTCCAGGTCCGCGAGCACTCGCGAGCGGGAGCACGCACTGCGTGCGATACCTGGAGGGCAGTGCCCCCAATGGGGT
>CAIXHJ010000181.1 GCA_903919165.1 uncultured Holophagaceae bacterium | reverse complement strand
TGCTTCGCCCTGGTAGGTATCGTTCTCGGCCTGGGTTGGAGGCGGCACTTGGGATGGAGGTGGAGGTGGCGGTTGAGTTGGAGGCGGAGGCATGGCCTGAGGTGCCGCCATGAGAAGAACCGCGGGAAGCAGTACTACGGCGAGTCGAGAGTGGGTGAAGATCGGGTTCATGACTCCTCCGTAGGCATGGATGCCGGGTCCCCATGGCTCGGTTCCAGGGGTGACAACAGCCAGGGTCGTGCCAAGTGGCTGTCTTCAGTCTTCAGTCCTTTGGAAAGGGGACAAGGGCGGTGCCAGCCTTGTTGCGATCGGCGCGCGGTCCGAGAGCTGCCAGACGCGGCAGCAGGCCCATCCAGGGGATGGACCATTGCCGTGGGGCCCCACGGTCCACTTCCCCGGCCACCACCTCCAACCGATCCGGAAGAAAGCGCAGACTGAGATCCCGCCCTGGCGGCAGGGGCAGATGCACGGCCCAGGCCGTGGCGGGATGAACCACCGTCAGAAAACCTTCGCCGTCTTCGAGGATCCAGAGGAGACCGCGCAGGAAGGGCCGGAAGTCCTCTGCGACCCACCTCAGCCCGCCCAGGCCCTGGCTCAGGGGCGAGTCCACCGGAAACAGCCAAGTGCCTGCAGGTGGAGTGAGAGGAAACCCTCCATCCCGCCAGGCCTTCAGGGGACGCCCGGGAAGGCCGGTCTTCAGCCGGATGATCCCCCGGGCATCCCGGATGCTGAGGGTGCCATCTCCTGTGAGCCTGGCCTCTAAGGGGCCCGTCGAGGGTGCCGGGTCCGAAGGCGTTTCGACTCGAGCCGAGCCTGACCCGGCCTGCCAATCCAATGGGGAGACCCGTTCCCAAGAGAGGGACAGATGCCCTTGAGCTGCGAGGCTAGACGCGGCCACTGCCGCCCCAGTCAGGAGGAGGGCGCCCAGCTGCACAGGGCCTCCAGGTTGCGGGTGGTCATCTCTGCCAGTTTCGATATGGGAATCCCCCTCAATTCCGCCACAGCCTCGGCCGTGAACCTCACGAAGCCGGGCTCATTGGGCTTGCCCCGGTAGGGCACTGGCGCGAGGAAGGGCGCATCGGTCTCCACCAGGATGCGGTCCCCGGGGGCCCAGGCCGCTACATCGCGCACCGCCTCGGCCTTCTTGAAGGTGGCGATGCCCGAGAAGCTCAGGTAGAACCCCAGATCCAGCGCGCGCTGGGCAAAAGAGCGGTCCTCGCTGAAGCAGTGGATGATGCCCCGCACCGCATCGGCCCCCTCCTCCTCCAGGATGCGGAGGGTGGCTTCCGGCGCCGCCCGGGTGTGGATCATCAGGGGCTTCCGGATGTCTTTCGCCAGGTGGATCTGGGCTCTAAAAGCAGCCTCCTGGTCATCCCTCGAACTCAGGTCGTAGTGCCAGTCGAGCCCTGTCTCTCCGATGAAACGCACCGAAGGATCGGCCACCAGCACCCGAAGGGCGGCCTCCACCTCCGGCGACCAACTCTTGGCCTCGTGGGGATGCACTCCCAGGCTGGCCTGGACACCGGGGATCCGGTGGGCCAGCTCCAGCACCACCCGGGAATCCTCCAGGTCCGTGCCCACGGCGATGAAGCCGGTCACGCCCTCGGCCCGGGCCCTGGCGAGCGTGGCTTCCACCTGGTCCGCGGCCAGATAGGACCCCGTGAGATGACAGTGCGCGTCCACTAGCATGAACCCATGTTCTCACGGTGGACCGCCGGCCCCAGCGATCTGACGCATAGGAAGGGCCTTCCCGCCCCCAACCCCTGTGACCTTGGGCACGAACTCCGATGGCCCATAGCCGACCCCATCATCCTGGAGGGACCCGGAGCCCCCGTGTACTCCTTCTTCCCCATCGCCCCCCAGCCCCAGATGCCGCGCATGCTGCGGGTCAGAGACGGCCTGCAGGACGGCCTGGGTCGCGGCATCACCTACCTCCGCGTGTCAGTCACGGAACAGTGCAACCTGGCCTGCGTCTACTGCAAACCAAGGACGGGCGTCCTGCAAAGGACGGAAGCTCCGGCCATGAGCCGCAACGAGGTGGTCCAGCTCGTGAAGGTGTTCGCCAGCCTCGGCATCCGGAAGGTCCGCCTCACGGGTGGAGAACCCCTGATGCGGCGGGATCTGGAGACCATCATCGCCGGCATTAGCCCAGAAGTTGAAGGCCGGGTTCACCTCACCACCAACGGGATCCACCTGGCCCGCCGGGCCCGGGCGCTGCGTGACGCGGGGCTCTCCGGCGTCAACGTCAGCCTTGACGCGGCGGATCGGGGCACCTTCGAACGCCTGACCCTGAAGAATGGTCTGGACAAGGTGCTCGCGGGGCTGGAGGCAGCCCGGGCGGTGGGCCTGAAGGCCAAGCTGAACACCGTGGTGCTGCGGGGCTGGAACGACGATCAGATCGTCCCATTGGCGCGTCTCGCTCAACGGGAGGGCTTCCAGGTCCGCTTCATCGAATTCATGCCCTACTTGGGGAACGGTTGGGACAGCGCTCGGTTCATGCCCGCGTCGGAAATCCTCCAGATGGTCCAGGAGGGGCTGGGCATCGACCTCGAAGAGGAACCAGCGGTCGGTCTGGAGGAGGGTCCCGCGCGGCTCTTCCGGATCCCCCGCAGTTCGGGGAAGGTGGGCGTCATCTCCACGCTCAGCGCTGACTTCTGCGACCGGTGCAACCGCGTGCGCCTCACCAGCCGCGGCGAGCTGAAGACCTGCCTCTTCGGCCACCAGCCCATCGACCTGCTGGAGCCGCTCCGCAACCATGCCTCCCACGAGGATGTCGCCCAGCTCATCCGGCAGGCCCTCAGCGAGAAGCTGGACTGCCACCCCATGCGGCAGGGCGACACGCCGAACCTCGCCCAGGGCATGTGGCAGGTGGGCGGGTGAAGCACGGCCTGCTGCTACTGAGCGGCGGCGCGGGCACCCGCCTGGGCGCGCCGAAGCATGCGTTGGACCACCCGGCGGGGGGATCCTGGGGTGGCCATCTGGCACGGGTCTTCGAATCCGTGTTCCCCGGTGCCCCGATCCAGGTGCTTGGGGATCCTCTCCCCGATCGACCGGACTTGCCCCACCTGGACGACCCGCGGGAGGGACCAGCGGTGGCCCTCCGGATCTGGGCGGCCACAGAGACGGCGACCGTGGACGTCTGGTGGGTGGTGGCCTGCGACCAGGTGCGCTGGACCCCGGAGAAGCTCACCGATTGGGCTGCCGTCTGCGAGGCCAAGGATCCCTCCCGCACGCACTGGGTCATGGCCCTTCACGCTGGGTGCCTTCAGCCACTGGGCGGCTGGCTTCCGGATGGCCTCCGACCGGCCCTGGCCGCGTCCCCGACCCATTCGCTGATGGCGTTGGCGGCCTCCCTGCCCCACCTGACAGTGCCCCGCGAAGGCTCCGAATGGGACGACGTGGATACGCCGGAGGAGCGCGGCAGATTTGAAGCAGGCTGCTAGCCCAGCCGCTTCCGCACCAGGCGCTCCACGGGCACGCCGCCCTTGAGATGGCATTCGATGATCTCGGGCACGTCAGCCGGCGTCACATGGGCGTACCAGACCCCATCGGGATATACCAGCACGGCGGGACCGATGGCGCAGAAGCCCACGGACCCGCAGTGGCCGCACTGCACTTCACCCTCACGGTTGCCTTTGAAAAAGAGCAGTTTCTCTTCGATCAGGTGGGCCTTGAAGGCCTCCAACACCGCCTCGGAGCCGTTGGCCGCGCAGCTCTTCGCCGTGCACACCAGCACTTGGCGCTTCAGAAAGGGACCCATGATCGGGGTCAGGGCGGCATCCTGTTCGGGCGTGGGAATTGGCGGGGGCTCCTTCATCAGGATTACCTCTGTCAATCAGGATAACAGCCCTGTTTTCATTCGCATTTAGACTACCAAATACGTGCCAATTCATCGATTAGAATCAAATTACTATTTGGTTATTTAATTTATTGTGATCATAGTCACGGTCTACTTGACCCTGCTACCTACCTGATCATCATCAATGGCGACGCCTCCCGCGTGCCGTTTCTTCAAGGCCCGTGCGAATCACCTGGACCCAAAGCCCTCCCACCACCGGGATGGCGATGCCCTGCCTCCAACCCCCCTCCCAGAAAGGAAACGCTCCATGCGTAACACGCTGAAATTCCTCGCCATCCTTACCGCGATCACCTTGCCCCTCGTCGCAGAAGGCAGTGACACCAAGGGCAAGTACTTCTTCAAGAAGTCCTGCAAGTCGTGCCATGTGGCCGGCGCTCCTGGCAAAGAAATCACACCGCTCTCCAAAACCCAGGCCCAGTGGAAGGCCTATTTCGCCGCTGGCAAGCACAACAAGGGCACCGAGCCTTTGAACAAAGTTGGCAAGCCCGAGCAGTTGATGGACATCCAGACCTTCCTGACTGCCCACGCCTCCGACTCGCCTCAGCCCATGACCTGCGGCTGATCCAGCTGACTCACCACCCCACTCCCCTACTCCCAACCACCCCACTCATTGAGGAGAACATCCCATGAACTCCCGTCTCATGCTCGCCCTCGTCGCCATGCTGGCGCCCGTGGCGCTGAGCGCCCAG
>CAIXHJ010000180.1 GCA_903919165.1 uncultured Holophagaceae bacterium | reverse complement strand
GAGAGATGGAGTTGCAACTCGGAGGATCCATCCGGCTTGGCCTCCAGAGCATAGGTCATGGTTGAGGCCGTGAGGTGCTGCACACCCTGTGGCGAGGATTCCATGATGTGGATTTGTCCAGCAGGGGATACCCAGAAAGCCCGGTCCGGGGCACTAGGCGGGAACCAGGGCGGGGCTCCAGGACGGAGAAATCTGGCTTTGGCCTCCTCGGCCATCCGAACACGGACCTTCTGTTGCATTCGGGCTGCGTAAGGCACAAGGAAGTGAGCATTTAGAGTGGCCAGAAGCAGAAGCAAGAAAGCCATGAGGGCCCACGGGGTCGCCCAGGTTCGCCGACCAGCACCCAGTCCCTGAGCGGCCACAAGTTCGGACCCCTCCATGAGCTGCTGGGTGCCAAGCAGTCCTCCCAATACTGCGGCCATGGGGAGCACCAGTCCAAGGTTCTCAGGCATGGAGGTCAGCAGGAGCGGCAGCAACCAGCGAAGAGGGGCCCCCTCAGAAAAGATCTCTTTTGAAATGCGGACCATCTCCCAGGAGAGGAGCAAGAACCCGTAGAACAGCAGGGCCCCCAGGAACGGTGTGGCCCAGCGCCGAAGGACGTATCGGGTGAGAACAGATGGCACTTGGGGATCCGAATTTTACTTTCGATAATGTATATTATGTAACCTTGAACTAAACGAAACAAATCCCAAATACAATCATAGGACCTTTGATGCCAACAGATCGTGGATATGGATGATGCCACAGGGTGCCCCCTGCCTGGTCACGACGAGGAAGGTGATCTTCCGAACCTCCATGCGACCTGCTGCATCAAGCGCGAGGGCCTCTTCATCGATGGTGGCTGGATTCCTGGACATGAACTGAGCGGCGGTGAGCTTAAGTGGATTGCCTGCCTCCTGTTCAGTCTTTTCGAGCGTCCGACGGAGATCACCATCAGTGATAACGCCCACCAGCACAGGACCTTCCATGACAGTCGTCATACCCAGGCGTCCGCCGGTCATGGCCTTGAGGACTTCTGTGAGAGATGCCTCGGTTGACACGCGAGGCCATGATTCATGCATCAAGGCTTTAATTTTCATTAATTTCGCACCAATACTTCCGGCGGGATGATTCAGCGCGAAAAGGTCTCGGGTGAATCCCCTTCGGGCCATCAGACAGCTGGCGAGGATATCACCCCAGACCAATTGCAGGGTGGTGCTGGCCATCGGGGCAAGGTCCAGAGGACAACCTTCGCCTTGGGCGAGACGGTAGCTGAAGGTCCAGGTGGCGGCCTGCCCAAGACTGCTCTCGGGTCTTGCTGTGATGGCGGCAAGGGGAATCCCAAGGCGAATGAGGCTCGGGAGAAGGCGAACCAGCTCTTCGCTTTCACCACTGTTTGAAAGCGCGAGGATGGAATCCTCATGGGTCACCATGCCCAAGTCACCATGCAAGGCCTCTGCAGGGTGGAGGAATAGGCTGGGGCATCCGGTCGAGGCGAAAGTGGCCACGGTTTTTTGTGCTACGAGGCCCGACTTCCCCATGCCAGTCAACACCACCCGCCCGCCCCTGCCCATCACCATGTCGACCCAATCGTCAACGGTCTTTGGGTTCCAAGTGTCCCTCAGTTCACCAAGGGCTATTCGGGCCGCGTCCAGCACGGCATTTCCGACTTCCTGCGCCCCTGTGCCCTGGTTCTCATCCCTCACTTTTCAGACTCCGCTTTGGTGACGAGCAAGTCATGCTACCAGCCATTCTGCCGCTCTTCCCCGCTACACTGGCCATGGCCCTGTAGCTCAGCGGTCAGAGCCGGCGGCTCATAACCGCTTGGTCGTGGGTTCGAACCCCACCGGGGCCACCATTTTGCAGGATTGCGAAATAGGACGGAATGGCCCGTCAGGACCATTGCCGCCCTCAGGGCGAGGGCAGAGGACGGGCCCTGGTCACCACTTCTCCAGGGTCGCGACACGGGCCGGACATTCCGCCTTACACGATCCACTTCCGCAACTCGCCCTCAGCGAAGAGCAGGTGGTCCAGCATGGCTGTTGAGGCCGCCTGGGAGGAATGGGATTGGATGGCTTGGAAAATCTTGGAGTGCTGGTCGATGATCTTCTGGGCGTTCTCAGGGCTGTCTTGGTAGAGCTGTCGCCGGGCCACGGAATTGGCCTTTGCGAATTCCTCGGAGACGGTCTTGAACAGTTTGGTCAGCAGGCTGTTGTGCGCGGCCTCGGCCACAGCGTAGTGGAAGGCCGTGTCGAATTCCTGGCCCTTTTCCGGGTCCTGCACATTGAGCCGTTCCTGCATGTCCTCCAGCGTTGAGCTGATCTGGTCAAGTTCCTCGTCGCTGGCGCGTTCGGCAGCCAATCCCGCAGTGGCCGTTTCGAAGATCCGGCGCATCTCGAACATGTCAAGGAGCGAACTGCGCTCGACTGCCAGGAACATCGCGAGGGGACGGATGATGTCATCGGCCTGGCTACTTCGGACAAAGGTGCCCTCTCCTGGCCGGATATCGATCACGCCCAGCATCTCCAAAGTCCGGATGGCCTCACGAACAGACGCACGACTGACTTGGAACTGTTCCGCCAGTTCGCGCTCTGCAAGTAGCCTATCGCCAGGCTTCAGCCTCCCGTCACTGATGAGTTGCTTGATCTGCTCCACGATCTCTTCGTAGAGGCGCTTGGTCTTGATCGGGGTGAATTCCATGGCATTATTCTACATAAAAGTGGTTAAATACTGAAAATATTAATAGATATAATATGTGACCAAACCGTAGTTTTTATGACTGGTCTGACCACTAGACCTATTGTAGGCTTCGCCTCAGGTTCTTTCCTAACATTTCCCTTCACCGCCCTAACCCACCCGTATTTCGGAGGCTTCATGACCCCATGGACCCAAGTCTATTCCCCCGTCATGGGGAATATCTTCCTCTCTGCGCTGGTGGCCGCTTTGCCAGTCTTTGTGTTGTTGGGATTTTTGGCCAAGCATGTCAAGGCCCACTATTCGGCCATCCTTGGCCTGATCACGTGCCTGCTGGTCGCCATCCTTGTCTACAGGATGCCTGCGGGCATGGCTGGCATGGCAGCCGTCAATGGCGCACTGTTCGGCCTGCTTCCCATCGGCTGGATCGTGCTGAACGCCATCTTCATCTACGACATCACGGTGAAATCCGGTGATTTCGAGGTGGTGAAGCACTCCATTGCCGGTGTGGCCGCGGACCGGCGCATCCAGGCGCTCCTGATCGCCTTCAGCTTTGGCGCCTTCATCGAGGGCGCGGCTGGGTTCGGCACGCCCGTGGCAATCTCTGCGGCCATGCTCATCGGCCTCGGCTTCCGCCCCCTCCAAGCCGCTGGCCTGGCCCTCATCGGCAACACGGCGCCGGTGGCCTACGGCGCCCTGGGCAGCCCGCTTATCGCCCTCGCCGGCGTGACCGGCCTGCCCCTGGACCTTCTGAGCGCCGCTGTGGGCCGGATACTGCCCATTTTCTCGGTGATCGTGCCCTTCTGGATCATCTGGGCCATGGCTGGTCGCAAGGCCATGCTGGAAATCTGGCCGGCCTGCCTGGTGGCCGGTGGCAGCTTCGCCATCACCCAGTTCCTCGTGAGCAATTTCCACGGCCCCTGGTTGGTGGACATCATCGGCGCCATCGTTTCCCTGGTGGCCACCATCCTGTTCCTGAAGGTCTGGCAGCCCAAGAACATTTGGCGCTACGAGCACGAGCGGGAAGAGGCGCATGAAGTGGCCCCCGACCACAGTACCGGCAAAGTCGTAAAGGCCTGGATGCCCTGGGTCTTCCTGTCCTTGTTTGTGTTTGCCTGGGGCACCCCTCAGGTCAAGACCTTCCTGAACGGCGGCACCAAGGCCAGCCCAAACTTCCTCTATGGCTACACCACGAAGACTTATCAAATGCCCGGGCTCCACATGATGGTCAAAAAGGCTCCTCCCGTGGTTGCCAAGGAATCGTTTGAACCCGCTACCTGGACCTTGAACTGGCTCTCTCTCACGGGCACCAGCCTGCTGCTGGCCGGTATCGCCAGCGGCCTGCTGCTTGGCTTCGGGCCCCTGGAACTGGTCAAGATCTGGGGCAAGACTGTCAGTCGTGTGAAGATCTCCCTGCTCACCATCGCCGCCATGCTGGCCCTGGGTTTCACCTCCAAATCCGCCGGTCTCGACGCCACCATGGGTCTGGCCTTCGCCAGCACTGGCGTCCTCTTCCCCTTCTTCAGCGCCATGCTGGGCTGGTTGGGTGTGGCACTTACGGGCAGCGATACATCCTCAAACGTGCTGTTCGGCGGCCTCCAGAAGATCACTGCCCAGCAACTGGGTCTGAACCCGATCCTCACCGCCGCTGCCAACAGCGCCGGTGGCGTCATGGGCAAGATGATCGACGCCCAGAGCCTGGTGGTCGCTTCGGTGGCCACCAACCAGCAGGGTGAGGAAGGCACTATCCTGCGCTATGTGTTCTTCCACAGCCTTGTGCTGGCCGCCTTGGTGGGTGTCGTGATCTTCCTTTATGCAAAGGTGTTGCCTGCCAATTGGATGCCCCAGCTTCCACCAGCTTCAACCGTGACGGCCCCCGCCGCCACTCCTGCTGTTCCGGCCGCCCCGGCTGCCGCGCCCGCCCCTGCCCCCGCCAAATAATCACGGCGGCTCTCCGACGAACGACCCGGGTCCCGCCGACACTCCCTGCGTCGGCGGGACCTGTTACCGCTCCGAACTTTGGAGGAGGATGTTTCTCATGACCACCACCACGTCCACTTCCTTGAGGGATTCACTCGCGGCCATCGTCGGCCAGGACCGGGTGCTGGACCGACCGGTGGATCTGATCGCCTTCGCCTCGGACGCCAGCTTCTATCGGCTCATTCCAAAGGCGGTGGCCTTCGCGGGAAGCGTGGAGGAGATCCGCGGGCTCTTCCGTCTCAGCCACGAACAGAAGATCCCCATGACCTTCCGCGCCTCGGGCACCAGCCTGTCGGGCCAGTCCGTCTCGGATGGAATCCTCGTGGAGGTGGCCCGCAACTGGCGGGGCATCCAGGTGCTCGATGGCGGCGCCAAGGTGAAGGTGCAGCCCGGCGTCATCGGCGCCCATGTGAACTATGCCCTCAAAGCCTTCCGGACCAAGATGGGCCCCGATCCCGCCTCCATCGCGACTTGCACCGTGGGCGGCATTTTGTCGAACAACTCCAGCGGCATGTGCTGCGGCGTCTCCCAGAACGCCTACCACACGCTGGAGTCCCTGACCTTCGTGCTTCCCTCCGGCACGGTGATCGATACGGCCGCGCCCGATGCGGACGAGCGCTTCCGCGCGGCCGAGCCGGCCCTGGCTGAGGGCCTGCTGAGACTTAAGGCTGAGCTTCTCGCGAACCCGGCCCTGGCCGAGCGCATCCGGGCCAAGTACCGGATGAAAAATACCTGCGGCTATTCTCTCAACGCCTTCATTGATTTCGACCGGCCCGTGGACATCTTCAGGAACCTGCTGGTGGGATCCGAAGGCACACTGGCCTTCATCGCCGAGGCCGTGCTGAAGTCCGTGCCGGATCTGCCGGTGAAGGTGACCGGTTTCCTGATCTTCCCGGACCTGCACGCCGCCTGTGCGGCCATCGTGCCCCTCAGGGACGCCGGGGCCGCAGCTCTGGAACTGCTGGACCGCGCTTCCCTGAAATCCGTGGAGAACCAGGCCGGCAGTCCTCCCAGCATCAAGACGCTGCCGGCTGGCGCCGCTGCCCTGCTGGTGGAATTCCAGGGCCGGGACGAATCCGTCCGGGCCGATCTCGAACGAACCGCTCTTGCCACCGCCACCCATCTGAAGCTCATGGAACCTGCCCGGTTCACCCACGATCCCGCCGAGCAGGCCCTGATGTGGAAGATCCGCTCGGGCACCTTCCCTTCCGTGGGGGCGGTCCGCAAACGCGGTACCACTGTGCTCATCGAGGATGTGGCCTTCCCCATCGAAAGCCTGGCCGACGCGGCCGTGGACCTCACCAAGCTCTTCGCCAAGCACGGCTATGACGAGGGCATCATCTTCGGCCACGCCAAGGATGGGAACCTCCACTTCGTGATCACCCAATCCTTTAACGACCAGGCCGCCG
>CAIXHJ010000179.1 GCA_903919165.1 uncultured Holophagaceae bacterium | reverse complement strand
TTCGACAGCTTCTGGAACCTGTCCATGAGTTTCCAACCGGGAGAGGTGAAGATCATCCGCATGTGACTGGATGAGAACGCCCGAATCCGCCGCCTCTACCAGGCCTTTCCCCTGGCCCATGGGGGCGGGCAGGTCCGCCACCCACGAGGCCCTGCGCCAGACCTCGCCGCTCGCCCCCGCCAAGCGCTCAATTGGGATACCGTTTGGGGATCCAGGAGTTTCCGTCATGTTCAAGTCCATCGCGCTGCTGACCGGCCTCGCCTTTTCAGGCCTGAGCCTCCCGGCCCAGGATCCACCTGCAACCACCGTGGCTCTTGTTCCCGCGGACCTTCCCGCCGGTGATCGTTGGCTGAGGCATTTCCGCGAGGACCTGCTGCCCTTCTGGAACGTGCCGGACGCCTGGGGAACGCCCAGCGGGAACTTCCCCACCTTCCGAGGCAACGACGGCAAGGCCGTGGACTGGACCAAGCTCCCGGAGGAACTGGCCACGGCACCCGGCTGGATCAAGGAGAACTTCGGTCGCGAGTACGTGCGCATGAAGTCCCGCCAGACCTACTTCTACAGCGTGGCCTACCACCTGACGGGCGACCCGAAGATGCTCGAACTGGCCCGGGATGGCGTGGCCTTCATCCGGAGGAAAGCCCTGGATCCCGGCACCGGCAGCGCCGTGTCCTACTGGGTGAAGGGAGAGCCGCAGCCGGAGGTGCTTGCCCGCACCAGCCAGGACCTGGCCTATGCCCAGCTGGGCCTGGCCATGTACTACTACCTGACCCGTGACGAGGCGGTGCTGCATGACATCAGGAAGCTCAAGCACCACATCTTCACCCAGTACTGGAACCCGCAGTGGCAGGCCCTTCGCTGGGTGGTGAAGGAGGGCCCCGAGGGCGAGCACCTGCGCCAGGAACTGGTGGCCCAGCTGGACCAGGTCAACGCCTACCTGCTGCTGCTCACGCCCATCCTGCCGGAACGGGACCGGAAGGAATGGACCGCCGATCTGAAGCGTCTGGCTGAGGTGATGGTGCGGGACTACCACGACGCGGACCGGCACCTGTTCTGGGGCACGATCCACGATCCCGCCCAGAAGAAGCTGGGATCGCGCCACACGGACTTCGGCCACACCGCCAAGGCCTATTGGATGCTGGAGCGCATCGGCCGGCTCACACAGGACGCTGCTCTCGTCGAGCTCGCCACCACGGGCGCCCGGGCTGTGCTGAAGCAGGCCTATCTGCCGGACTCGGGCACCTGGGGCTCACGCCTGCGGCCGGACGGCACCGTGGACTCGGGCAAGGAGTGGTGGATCTATGCCGAACTGGATCAGCTGGCCGGGACCCTGGCCCTGAGGGATCCGGCCCAGGCCGCTCCCCTGCCCCGCACCACAGATTTCTGGTTCCGGCGCATGGTGGATCCCGTGAACCACGAAGTCTGG
The DNA here is from genome assembly GCA_903919165.1 of uncultured Holophagaceae bacterium. Classification (GTDB taxonomy): domain Bacteria; phylum Acidobacteriota; class Holophagae; order Holophagales; family Holophagaceae; genus Geothrix. The sequence goes on along the minus strand of CAIXHJ010000179.1, from coordinate 397 downwards.
GGCGGGGCGGGCGGTTCGGACTTCAAGCCCTGGGAGGGCCCCAAGATCCACCAGTGGAAGAGTGGGTACCATTCCGCGGAGCACGCCCTGGTGGGTTACCTGACCGCCCAATCATTGCGGGGCCAGCCCAGCACACTCTTCTTCGCCCTGGCCTCGCCCGCCCAGGATCTTCGGCCGTACCTGTTCTCGGGCAAGGTGGTGAAGACTAATAGCTCGGCTCTGCAGGGGTTCCCGGGCCTGAAGAAAATCGAGGTCACCTTCACCGAGCTGCGCTGAAGCCGGCCTGCGCCAACCCCCAGGGCCGGGGCGGACGCTTCCCGTTCTTTCGATGGCAGGGAAATGCCACCAAGCCTTTCAGACGGATCGAAGCCACGAGGAATTCCAATGACTCCACTCA